>DASZGQ010000034.1:0-21868 GCA_035938735.1 Methyloceanibacter sp. | reverse complement strand
TATCGCCTCGGTACCCAATGGCGCTTCACCCATCATCGAGCACGCTACCGAGCAGGAAAGTGCGCCGACCCAGGCACGTGTTTGAGCGATCCGACTTTGGCCCGCTGCGCCCATCGCCTCCCCTTCACCCCAAGCGCCTAGCGAAAAAGTGCGGAGTAACTGGATTGTTTCGATTGGCGCTCTTGGCCTTGGGCCACGCCTTAAGCTATATCCGCACTCGATGCATCTCATTACCCGTACAGAGGACCTGGCCGAGGCCTGCTCGCGGCTTGACGCTGCCCCTTTTGTGGCGGTGGACACCGAGTTCATGCGTGAGCAAACCTTCTGGCCGAAGCTTTGCCTCATCCAGATGGCGGCGGACGGCACCGAGGTCTTGGTGGACAGCCTCGCGCCCGGCCTCGACCTCAAACCATTCTTCGACCTTATGGTCAACGAGCGGGTGCTAAAGGTCTTTCACTCAGCGCGCCAGGACATTGAAATCGTTCACCATCTGGCGGGCGTGATCCCGCATCCGATCTTCGACACGCAGGTTGCTGCCATGGTCTGCGGTTTCGGCGAAGCGGTGAGCTACTCCATGCTGGTGAAGCGGCTGTTGAGCCGCAACATGGACAAGACCTCGCGCTTCACCGACTGGAGTCGCCGCCCCCTCTCCGACCGGCAGTTCACCTACGCGCTCGGCGACGTTGTGCATCTTCGCGACCTCTACCCCAAGCTCCAAGGCCAGCTCGACCGGTCAGAGCGCGCGAGCTGGCTGAACGAGGAGATGGCGGTGCTCACCGATCCCGCCACCTATGACCTCCATCCCGAGCACGCCTGGAAGCGGATCAAGATGCGCATCAAGACGCCGAAATCGCTCGCCGTGCTCATGGAGCTTGCCGCTTGGCGCGAGCGCGAGGCGCAAAGCCAGGACGTGCCGCGCTCCCGCATCCTGAAGGACGAGGCGCTTTATGACATTGCGAGCCAAGCGCCGCGCACGCCGGAAGACCTTGGGTCGCTGCGCACGTTGCATAACGGCTTTGCCCGCTCGACGCGCGGCCGCGCCGTGCTTGAGGCGGTGTCCAAAGGGCTCGAGCGCGATCCTAAGACGCTTCCGCCCATCGAGCGTGGTGAGCCGATGCCACCGGAGGCCCAGGCCGTGGTCGATCTCTTGCGCGTGCTGCTCAAGGCGACCGCTGGACGTCATGGTGTGGCGCCGAAGCTGATCGCGACCAGCGACGAACTGGAAGAGATTGCCCGCTCAGACGAAATCGACGTGCCCGTGTTAAGGGGCTGGCGGCGAAAGCTGTTCGGCGACGACGCGCTCGCTTTAAAGCGCGGCGAACTTGCCCTCGTCATCAAGAAGGGCGAGGTGGCGGTGCTACCTGCTGACCAGCCAAAGGACCAGCGAAAGCAATAGGCTCACGAGGATTGAGGTGGTGATCGGCAGGTAAAGCACCACGCCTCCCCGATCGACGACGATGTCACCGGGAAGCCTGCCAAAGCCGAAGCGCACGCTGGCAAAGGTCGACAGACCCACCAAGGCCACAAAGCCAATCACCTTAACCGCGTGGCGTGCCATCAGCGCGATTTCCTCGGTGTGTTCTTGGCGATGCGCGACTTGACCGTGGCGCGCACGTCCTCCGGTAGGTCCTCGAGCGCTTCGAGCATGGTCTTCAACTCGGCGCGGAGCCCATGAATCTGATCGATCAGGTTGAGCAGCACCGGCACTTGGTCCTCGTCGAAACCGAGCTTGTCCTCAAGGTCGCGGATCAGCGCCGCGCGCGCCATGTCGGCTTCCGAAAAACCCTGCTCGGCCTTGGCGACAGGCCTGATCCAGCCCGCCCGCACCCAGACGCGCAGCCGCGTCACCGTGACGTGCTGCACGCGGGCAACGATGTCGCCCTCGGTCAGCATCAGGCCTGCTCTCTCAATTTCCGCCGCGGATCGTAGCGGTGCTTGTCGCGCCACTCTTCCGCGAAGGTCTTCAAGTCGTCGTCGATCCGGTCCGGCATCACCACGGTCAGCTTGACCAACTCGTCACCGACCTTTCCGTTCTTGCGCTTGATGCCGCGGCCCTTGAGCCTGAGCGTCTTACCGGTATTGGTGCCGGCCGGAACGGTCGCGGAGACGTTGCCGTTGATGGTGGGTACCTCCACCTTGCCGCCGAGCACGGCCTCGTCGAAGGTGATGGGCACCTCAACCAAAATGTCCTCGCCCTCGCGTTTGAACACCGGGTGCGGACGCACCAGGATCTCCACCAGCGCATCGCCGGCCTCTGCACCGCCCAAGCCCGGCATGCCCTTGCCCTTGAGGCGCATCACCTGGCCTTCCTCGACACCGGCCGGAATGGTCACGTCGAGCGTCCCGCCATCGGGGAGGGTGATGCGCTTCTTGGCGCCGTTCACCGCCTCAAGAAAATCGATCTCCAGCCGGTACTGCGCGTCCTGCCCGCGCATGGCAAAGCGTTGACCGCCGGCCCCGCGTGCCCCTCCCCCTCTGCCGAACAGATCCCCAAACAGATCAGAAAAGCCGCCGAGATCCTCATAGCCCGCTGTCGAGCGGTAGCGCGCGCCGTCCTCGCCGCCGGCGTATTCGCGGTAGTAGCGCCGCTGCGGACGCTCCTGCCCGCTCGCATCGATCTCGCCGAGGTCGTAGCGGCGTCGTTTCTCGGTATCTCCGAGAATGTCGTAGGCGGCGGTGACCTGCTTGAACTTGTCTTCGGCCGCCTTGTCCCCCGGATTGAGGTCGGGGTGCAGCTTCTTGGCGAGCTTGCGGTAGGCCTTGGCGATGTCCTCTGCCTTCGCAGTGCGCGCCACGCCGAGAACTGAATAGAGATCGTCTGCCATTCTTTAGAGCTTAGCGCTGGTTGCCTAACGGTGGGCTGCAGGGAAGGCCAAAAGCTGGCGCCTTCCCTCATAGCATAATGATTTGGGAAAAGCGGCTTCGTCCGGCAAGTCGAGACTCTAGCTCGCCGCAAGCTGGAAGGACGGACCGACGCGGATTTCCGCGTCCCGGTCGAGCAGGTCCGCGAGCACCTTGAATCTGCGGTCGACGCGCTCCCCGTCGAGATTGGAATACGGCTCCGGCAGGGTCCAGACGAGCCGGTTGCCCTCGTAGCTGATCGGCGTGTTGGTGAGCACGCCTGGCATCGAGGCCGAGACCATGTGGGCCGCGCGAAACGCCGCGCCGAGAATGCGCGCGCGCTTCAGCATGTCCTTGTCGACAAGCTCGAGCAGGCTTTGGCTGAGCTCATCTTTGATGGTGCCCTCGTTGCGGTAATAGACGGTAAGCGCCAGAAATGCCCGGCCCGGATGATCGACGCCGACGAAATTGCCGTGTGCCACGAGGTTCAAGCTCTGAATGCCGCGATAGTCGGGGTGGGCATGCCAGCCGATGTCCGAGAGAAGGCAAGCCGCATGGCGCAGCCTCCTTTGCTCAGGCGTCTCCACCGGCCCCGGAGCCCGGAACAGAGCATCGCTCCAGAAACAAAGCTCGTAGGCGGAGTCGATCGAGCGCGAGCGGCGCCGCGCCAGATCGTCGCAGGCGGCGAGCAACGGGTCCTTCCGCCGTTCCTCCTCACTCAGCATGGTGCAGAGCAGGCCTTCGCGGATGCCGAACACCGAGATCACTACGGCGCGGGGCTTCACTACCCTGAGCAGCCGTTCGAGCACCAGCGAGCCATACGGGATGGTCTCGCGCCGGGCGCCGGAAATATCGCGAATGCCGGCAAGCGAGCGTTGCGATTGCTGATCGAGCAGGCTTGCGAATTTGAGCGCGTCAGCCGCCTCGATCCGGTAGTTATGCATGACGTTCAGCGGATAGTTGGTCTGTGTCATGTGCAGGCGTGCTAGCGCCCGCCACGTTCCGCCGATGGCGTAGAAGTCGCGGTCCTTGCCGTTGTCCAGCCACTCGACCTTGGCAAGTTCGGCATCGACGATCTCGCGCGCCCTTTTCAGATTGCCGCCCGAGGCATCGATCAGGCGCAAGGCGCCAAGCGGCAACGTCGCGGCACTGCCAAGCCTGCCCTTGCGCACGTCGATCAGCTCGAGGCTGCCGCCGCCGAGATCGCCGACGAAGCCGTCGGCATCGTGAATGCCGGCAATGACGCCCACCGCGGCGAGCTCGGCCTCCTTGGTGCCGGAGAGCACCCTGACTGGCATCTCGATGATGCGCTCTGCCTGCGCGATAAAGTCAGGACCATTCTCCGCTTCGCGCGCCGCCGCCGTGGCGATGGCTTCCACCCTGGTTACGCCCATCTGATCGACGAGCGCGCGGAAGCGCCGAAGCGCCCGGAGCGCGCGAGCCACGGCGTCGGCGCCAAGCCATCCGGTGGTCGCTAGCGAGCGGCCGAGCCCGCACAGCACCTTTTCATTGAACAGCGGCGTGGGCGCCCGCGTGGCGCCCTCATAGACCACGAGCCGGACCGAGTTCGATCCGATGTCGACCACAGCGACTGGGTTTAGCTCATTTCTGCGGGCCATGGGGGCGGCTCGCCGCGCGTCAACTGGACTCGACCAAGCGTGCGAACCGCGGCGGCATATTCTCTTTCAGCGAGGTGCCGCGCCCCGAGAGGCTCGGATTGGTCATGAAATAATCCTGCGCGCTGAACGGCTCCTGCCCCTTCCCTAGCCGGATCCGCTCCGAGCTTCCATCCGGTCTCACCCGCCAGCTCTGCACATTGTCCTTGAGATTTGCCACCATGATCTGGTCGAGAATCTGCTCGTGCACTGTCGGGTTCTTGATCGGGACCATGGCCTCCACCCGCCGGTCGAGGTTGCGCGGCATCATGTCGGCCGAGCTGATATAGACAGTGGCGTTACGGCTCGGCAAGCCGCGCCCGGCGCCGAAGCAATAGATGCGGGAATGTTCGAGGAAACGCCCGACGATGCTCTTCACGTGGATGGTCTCGGAGAGGTGCGGCACGCCTGGACGCAGGCAGCAGATGCCGCGCACCACGAGATCGATTTCCACGCCTGCCTGGCTCGCCTCGTAAAGCGCGTCGATGATCTCGGCATCGACCAGCGAGTTCATCTTCATCCAGATCGCCGCCGGGCGCCCCGCCTTGGCGTGATACATCTCCTCGCGAATGTGATCCAAAATGCGCGCCCTGATGCCGTGCGGCGACACCGCCATGGCCTCGAGCTCGGCAGGTTCCGCGTAACCGGTGACGAAATTGAAGATGCGCGACAAATCGTGCCCGATGGTGCGGTCGGCGGTGAAGAATGAGAGGTCGGTATAGATCTTGGCGGTGACCGGGTGATAGTTGCCGGTGCCGACATGGCAATAGGTGACGAGCTCGCCACCTTCGCGCCGCACGATCAGGCTGAGCTTGGCGTGGGTCTTGAGCTCGATGAAACCGTACACCACCTGCACGCCCGCGCTTTCCAGGTCACGCGCCCATTTGATGTTGGCCTCCTCATCGAAGCGGGCCTTGAGCTCGACAACGGCGGTGACCGACTTCCCGGCCTCGACCGCATCCTTTAGCGCCTCTATGATCGGCGAGGTCTTGCTCGTGCGGTAGAGGGTCCACTTGATGGCCACCACATCAGGATCCGCGGTCGCCTGCTTCAGGAATTGCAGCACGACGTCGAAGGACTCGTAAGGGTGATGGACGATGATGTCCTTCTCGCGGATGGCGGCGAAGCAATCGCCATTGTGCTCGCGGATGCGTTCCGGGAAACGGCTGATGTAGGGCTGGAACTTGAGATCCGGCCTGTCGGCGACGATGAGCTGAATCGTGTCGGTAACGCCGATCAGGCCTTTTTGCACGAAGCTCTCGCGCTCCGAGACCTTGAGTTCCTTCATGACGAATCGTTGAAGGCGGGCCGGCATCGAGGCCTCG
Source organism: Methyloceanibacter sp. (assembly GCA_035938735.1). Classification (GTDB taxonomy): domain Bacteria; phylum Pseudomonadota; class Alphaproteobacteria; order Rhizobiales; family Methyloligellaceae; genus Methyloceanibacter. The sequence continues at coordinate 16,047 of DASZGQ010000034.1, read as the reverse complement.
ATCTCGAGCCTGATCACCGAGCCGCGGCGCCGTCTCTTCAGAGCCGATTCGAACAGCCGCACCAGATCTTCGGCTTCCTCCTGGACCTCGATGTCACTGTCGCGCAGCACGCGGAACGCGCCCTGGCTCCTCACGCGGTATCCTGGAAATAGGCGCGACACGAAAATGCCGACCACGGTCTCCAACCTGATGAACCTGATCGCGCCGTCGCTACCACCCGAAGGCAGCTGGATGAAGCGGGTGAGCTGCGACGGGATCGGCATCAGAGCGTGCATGGTGCGCAACGATCCCTCGCGCACGAGCTCAAGCCCAAGCGTAAAGCCGAAATTAGGGATGAAGGGAAACGGATGCGCCGGGTCGACCGCGATCGGCGTCAACACCGGAAAGATGTGGCCAAGGAAATGGTCCTCGAGCCCGTTGCGCTCCGTGTCGGTCAGCTGGTCGGCCTGGAGCAAATAGATGCCGGCTTCCGCCAGCAGCGCCTCGAGCTTGACCCAGCTTTCCTGCTGCTCGTCGGTCAGCTCGGCAACGAAGCGGTTGATGCGGTCGAGCTGCTCGGCCGGGGTCAGTCCATCCTCGCTTGGCGTCTCGATGCCGGCAACCACCTGGCCGCGCAGACCAGCCACGCGCACCATGTAGAACTCGTCGAGGTTCGACGCCGAAATGGACAGGAAGCGGAGGCGCTCAAGTAGCGGGTGGCGCTCATTCTCGGCTTCCTCGAGAACTCTCCGGTTAAAATGCAGCCAGGACAGTTCGCGGTTGAAGAACCGGCCCGGTCCGAACGCGGCAATGCCGGCGCTTGCATCGTCGGATTGCAACTGTTCCGGTAAAGTCATGAAAAACCTCGTAAATTTCTTATTTCGTGTCGCGCTGTAGCGCCAATCCAAAACGTTATCCCACGAACTGTATCACTTGCGTTACGGGGATGGCCAATTCACGGCTAGTCGGGCGAAACCTCCGTCCCCAGCACTTCCGCCACGAGTTGGCGGCTGATCTTGCGCCCTGATCCGAGCGTTGCCCGGTCTATTGCCGCGACCGCCTCCGCCGCCGCGGCAAGCGAGCGTTCGATGCGGAGCGCAAGAAATTCGAGCACCTTCGGATCGATGGAGAGCTGGCGGTCGGCGAAATGCTTGAGCATCACCGTTTTGAGCAGGGCATCGTCAGGCGCACCGATACGCACCGCCGGCAAGGCATTCAGCCGCGAGCGGAGATCGGGCAGCGTGTAGTCGAAGCGGTTCGGCGCCTCGCGGCCGGAGAGCAGCACGAAGAGGCGCTTTTCCCTGGTAAGGTTCAGCAGATGAAACAGCGCCTTTTCATCATAGCCTGCGCGGTCGACATCCTCGACGACCAGGGGTGTCCCCTCCGTCATGGACTCGAGCGTGTTGACTTCGAGGTCGGCCGGAGAAATCGTTTCAGCGCCGGAGCGCGCCTGCCACACGCGAACGAGATGCGTCTTGCCGCTTGCGGCAGGTCCGATGATGAGCTGGGCATTGTCCGACCACTCCGGCCAGGAGTCGATAAGGCGGACAGCGCCCCGATTGCACTCGCTGACAAGGAAGTCTTCCGCGCCAAGCGCCGCGCGATGCGGCAGATCGAGGCTAAGCTGCTTGACCGTCACGAAGCCCTGACCCGCGACTGCTGCGGGCCCTTCAGCGGAACCGATTTGCCTTGGCGCGACGGCAGTGAAGTGGGCGCGGGCTCATAGCTCGCCATATGCGTGAGCCAGCCAAAGAAATAGGCCCCAGCGGAGAGGATGGTGAGCGCGCCCGTGACCGGGATGAGGACCGCCACCAGCTTCTCGAGGCCAAGTCCGAGCCCAAGCTCGGCTAGCACGAGGCCGGCCAGCACGATCTGAGCGAAGGTGTTGGCCTTGCTCACCAGCAGCGGATGGATAGGAACCGGCCGCGAGAGCACCCATGACAGCAGGAAGGCGCCGATGATCAGGATGTCGCGGCTCACCACGGCGATCACCAGCCATGCCGGCAGATTGTTGGAGAAGCCGAGCGTCACATAGATGCTCATCAGGAGCAGCTTGTCGGCGATTGGATCGAGATAGGCGCCTAGCTCGGTGCGCCATTGGAAGCGCTTGGCGAGGTAGCCGTCGGCGGCATCGGAGACGCCGGCAAGCAGGAATAGCACGAAGGCCGCCGTCATCGCGTGGGTGATGATCAGCCAGATGACCAAGGGCACGAGCACGATGCGCGCCAAGGTCAGCGTGTTCGGGATATTCACGGGCGTTTCGCTCCTACGTCGGATTATTTGTATTCCGACTCAACCTATTGAAGTCCTTAGAGATAGCAGATTTATGACCCCCACCGAAGCGCGAGCCTCAGCGGGCCCGCAGCACGAAGTTGTCCTCACCGTTCTCGAAGGAAAAGCCGCCGTCGACGAGCACTTTCTGCAGGCGGCCAAGGGAACCGGCATAGTCGAAGGTGATGGAGGCGGTCCGCGCCGAAAGCGAGTTGACCTCGAGATCCCGAATGCCTGGAACTTGCACCAGCCGTCCCCTTATCTGTTGCCACTCCTTGAGGCCGCCAAATTGCACGACCGCCGTCACCAGGCGCCCAGGCTCTCCTTGCGGGGCGGCCTGAGGCGGCGTGCCCTGCTCGTAACGCGCAGGCTCGACAGCCTCGGGGGTAGCCTGCATTGCCTTCCAGCGGTCCTCGATAACGGCATAGGCAAACGCCGCGGCATCCTTTGCCGCGGCCTTTGGCGACGTACCCTTCAACGTGTCACTCCGCCCGTAGTTGATGCGACCGACGCCGTCCGTACCGGCGAGACGCGTAATGAACTGACCGCCATCGACTGCCTGTCCCACCGCGATGATGAGCGGCGCGCTGCCATAGTCGCCTTGCATCGAGGCAAAGGCGCCAGCATCCCCGGCAAGGAGCGTGCGCACCGTTCCAGCCTCGAGGCTGGGGCGCGGCTGCAGCACGTTGGCGGGAGTGAGCCCGTGGGTGAGGTCGAGATCGAGCCATGCCTGCCGCCAGCTGTCGTTGGCACCCTTCACCTGATTGCCTTCAATCACAAGCGGCAGGATCGAGATCATCGGCGCCCGATCCTCGCTCAAGGGAAGGCCGAGGCTCCCGATGAGCTGCTTCACCCCCTGCTCGTTGAACATGACGTCCAGCGTGGCGATGTAGCGCGTTGTGGAATATTGCTCTTTGCGGATGGAGATGCCGTTGACCAGGCCTTCGATTTGTTCCGGTAGAAGGTCCGGCAGCTTCGGGTAAGCGCTAAAGGGAACGATACGCCGTAACACCCGGTTCAGACCGCGCTTCTCCGCTTCCGCCATTGCGTTGGCCTTGGCTGCCACGGCATCCTTGGCGGTAACGTCGACGGCGATCTTTGAGACCGTATAGGGCATCTCGTCGTCGGCCTGAGCGCTCGTCGCCAAAGCTCCAAGCGCGAGGAAAAGGCCGAAGATCAATGTCCGTGGGGCGCCGCAGCCCATGCCAATTCCTATCCGCTTTCTTTAGGTTATCGCTCGCCTACCGCCGCCATCTCAACAGATGCTGATACAGCGTGCAAATGTGACCACGCCGGGGCCAGCCTTCACTAACGAGTCCCCCCGGCCTTGACGGGGGCGTGTCAGCCGCTTGATATGCCGGTGCGCTTGAACCCTGCATCTTGCTCGGAAGTGGCGAGGCGTGCCCACGGCATCCAAGGACAAGGCTCCCCTAACGTACCGCGACGCCGGCGTCGACATCGACGCGGGCAACGCCTTGGTTAAGGCGATTGGCCCGCTTGCCGCCAAGACCGCCCGCGCGGGACTTTTGGGCGGCATTGGCGGCTTCGGCGGCCTGTTCGACCTCAAGCCTTGCGGCTTCAAGGACCCGCTGCTCGTCGCTGCGACCGATGGCGTCGGCACCAAGCTCAAGCTCGCCATTGAGACCGGGCAGCATGACTGGATCGGCATCGATCTCGTGGCTATGAACGTCAACGACCTCGCGGTGCAGGGCGCCGAACCGCTGTTCTTTCTCGACTATTTCGCCTGCGGCAAGCTCGACTTGGGCATTGCTGCGCGCGTCATCGCGGGGATCGCCGAGGGGTGCCGCGAAGCTGGATGTGCATTGATCGGCGGCGAGACCGCGGAAATGCCGGGGCTCTACGCAGAAGGCGACTACGACCTTGCCGGATTCGCCGTGGGCGCGGTAGAGCGTGCGGAACTTCTGCCACGCGCCGATCTCGAAGCCGGCGACGCGATCCTCGCGCTTCCCTCTTCCGGCGTACATGCCAATGGCTTCTCGCTGGTGCGGCGCGTGGTCGAGCGGTCGGGCCTTGACTGGGACAGTCCAGCGCCCTTCGCCAAAGGCAAGACGCTCGGCACGGCCTTGCTCACACCCACTCGCATCTATGTGCGCCCTCTGCTCCAAGCCATGCGCGAGATGAAGGCGATCAAGGCGCTCGCCCATATCACCGGCGGAGGCTTGACCGAGAACATCCCGCGCGTGCTGCCAGATAAACTTGCCGCCGAGTTTAATCTCCGCTCGTTCGATCTGCCGCCTGTCTTTCGCTGGTTGCAAGCCGAAGCCGCCCTCGACGATGCTGAGATGCTCCGGACCTTCAATTGCGGCGTCGGCATGGTGATCGTCGTCGCGCACACACAGGCCGACGCGGTCGAAGCCTCGCTACGCCAAGCTGGTGAGAGACCCTGGCATGTTGGCCGCCTCGACTTGCGCCAAGGACAGGACGGCGTGCGCTACCTCGGCAGCCTGACACCATGACCAGGAAACGCATCGGCGTTCTCATCTCAGGCCGGGGCTCGAACCTTCAGGCTCTGATCAATGCCTGCAAAAGACGCGACTATCCGGCGGAGATCGTCCTCGTCATCTCCAATGTGCCACAGGCGCGAGGACTGTTGCGCGCCGACGCTGCGTTGATCCCCACCCTCACCATCAACCACAAGGACTTCCCCACCCGCGAAGCCTTCGATGCCGCGCTCGATGCGGCGCTCAACGAAGCGGGGGTCGAGATTCTCTGCAACGCGGGCTTCATGCGGCTGCTAACACCAGGTTTCGTCGAACGCTGGCGCGACCGCCATCTCAATATCCATCCCTCGCTGCTGCCCGCCTTCCGCGGACTGCATACCCATGAGCGCGTCATCGCGGCGGGCTGCAAGATCAGCGGCTGCACCGTGCATTTCGTCCGCGCCGAGATGGATGAAGGACCGATCGTGGCGCAGGCCGCGGTGCCGGTGCTGGCGGACGATACCGCCGACACCCTGGCGGCGCGGGTGCTCGAAGCCGAGCATCACCTTTATCCTCATGCCGTTGCGCTCGTGGCTTCAGGCGCAGTCTGCGTCAAAGGCGAGCACGCGCTGGATACCAACGACCAGGCGCAAGTGCCGCTTTTCTCGCCGCCGCTCGCGTGAGCGCTCCCCTCGCTCCCGACACCTTGACTGAAATCACTAACGGCCGCCGCATCATGGTCTACACGTGGTGGGTTGTCGCACGACAAGATGCAGCCAGAATTGTGGCGCCAAAGATGGACAATGGCGAGCGCGGGATGCTAGAGACTTGGCTTAATCAGAGGCAATCGGCCGCGTCCCGCGGCCGGCCAATCCATGCGTGGTGCGGCTCCAAGCTGGCCGAACGGCCGCCTGCCTCGTCAATCATGGGACCAGGGGGAAAATGGCCGATATGAACGTCGCCTATTCTCCAGCACATGGGCTTGGCGAAGAGCAGAGCATCTGGTTCAAGCTCACGCCGCTGTTGAACCAGGAGAACCCGATGCAGGTTCTCATGGCGCTGAGCGACAAATATGGGGGCGTCATCCCCATCAATCTGAAGAACCAGCGCGTGGTCCTGCTGTCCGAGCCGGCGCATGCCGAGCGCGTGCTCGTGTCGAACGCCGACAACTACACCAAATATTTCGATGGGCTTCGGCCGATCTTCGGCAAGAGCATGATCACCGTCGACGGCGCGCTCTGGCAGAAGATTCGCGCGCCGCAGCAGCCGGCTTTCCACCCGAACATGTTCGAGGTCTACTTCCCCTATTTGATGGACGCCATTCGCTCCAAGATGGGGCGCTGGAAGAAATTCGCCGAGACCGGCGAGACCATCGAGATGGTGGAGGAGACCTGGACACTCGCCGCCGACATGGTGTGCAAGGCGCTGTTCGACCGCGACATGCCGTTCAATCCGCATTTCGTATTCAGCCAGGTAAAGACCTATACCAACGTGATGAACCATAAGTCGATCCGCCTTAAAAACGTGCGCGGCCAGCTCGAGGAGATCAGCCAGGAGAACGCGGCCAAGGCCATGAAAGTGTGGGGCTCGATCCCCGACACCGTCATCGGTGCGGGCGTGCTCGAGCACCGCGAGAAGACGCTGCTGCGCATGCTGGAAAATGCCGAAGCCGATCCGAACTTCCCTGAGTTCGATCGCCAGCAGGTGATCGACGAGATGAAGCAATATCTCTGGGCCGGCACCGAGACCACGGCGCTCACGCTTGCCTGGTCGCTGTATCTGCTTTCGATGCACCCCGAGGCGCTGGAGCGCATCCGCGAGGAGGCCCGGCGCGTCTGCGGCGAGCGCGATCCCGAATGGAACGAGGTGCAACAGCTCTCCTACACGCGCATGGTGATCCAAGAGACCATGCGGCTGTTTCCGCCGATCTGGGCGCTGATCCGCATCGCCGCCGGCGACGACGAGATCGGCGAGCACAAGATCAAGGCCGGCGACAAGGTGGTGATCCTCACCTATATCGCCCATCACAGCGCGAAATATTGGGAGGAGCCGGAGAAGTTCGATCCGGAGCGCTTCGCGCCCGAGCGGTCTAAGAAGCGGGTGAAGTACAGCTACCTGCCCTTTGCCGCGGGCAAACGCGCCTGCATCGGCGGGGCGTTATCGCAGATCGAGAACATGCTGGCGCTCGTGCAGCTGCTGCGGAAATTCACGCCAGACTATGTCGGCCCGCAGCCGGCGAAGATCCACGCCACCGTGACGCTCTGCCCAAAGGGTGGCCTCCCCTTCAAGATCCGCGAATTGGCCTAGCGCTCAATCCTCAGCAAGCAGGCTGTGGATTTGCGCCACGACGGCGGCGCCCTCGCCGACCGCCGCGGCGACGCTGGTCGAGCCTGCCCGCACATCGCCGATGGCGAATACGCCAGGCCAGCTCGTCTCAAGCGGCAAGGCTTGTCTTCGCCCCGCCCCGGCACCATCGACGAAGTCGGCCCCGGTCACCACGAAACCCTTGTCGTCGACTTGAACGCGATCCTCGAGCCATTTGGCATTCGGATCGGCGCCAATAAACAAAAACAGGTAGCGGAGCGAACAGGTTTTCGCGGTCCCGGTTCTCCGGTCGCGGAACGTTGCTGCTTCTGAATGTCGAGCTGCATACCCGCACCGAGGTCGTCGCGTTGGAGGGTGATGAAGCGAGCGGCCTCACTGGCGCGTTCGATGAGATATCGCGACATCGACGCCTCAAGACCCTCACCGCGCACCACGAGATGCAGATGCTTCACCTTGGGCGCGAGAAACACCACGGCTTGGCCTGCCGAGTTCCCACCGCCGACCAGCGCCACCTCCTCGTCCTCGCAGAGTTTAGCTTCCACCGGTGACGCCCAATACGACACCCCGGCGCCCTGCGATCGGTGGCCGGCGGTAGCGGGCACCGGAGGCGACCACCACGGTCTTCGCCCGCACCACCTTTCCATTCTTGAGCTCAAGCTTGAGCAAATTGCGGGCCCCTTCGACAGCGCCACCACAATCGAGCTTCGCCACTTCTAGCGGAATGGCAATTTCGGCGCCGAACTTCAGCGCCTGATTGAAGCCGCGAGCGGTCAGCTTCATGCCGTCGATGCCTGTCGGGAAGCCAAAATAGTTCTCGATCCGCGCCGAGGCGCCGGCCTGTCCGCCAAATGCTCGCTCGTCGAGCACGAGCACCGAAAGTCCTTCCGACGCGCCGTAGACCGCGGCGGCGAGACCGGCGGGTCCAGCCCCGACCACCGCCATGTCATAGACCCTGTCCGGATCGAGATCGGGAATGAGGCCAAGGCAAGCGCCAGCCTCCTCATTGCTCGGCCGTCTTAGCAGCGTGCCATTCGGGCAAAGCATCACCGGCAGCTCTTTCGCAAGCACGCCGAAGCGCTCCATCACCACGCGGCCGTCAGGATCATTGACGGCATCGAGCACAGGTCGGCGTCACCATCAGCTCGAGATATTGGATGTTCTCGCCGGCGGCGCGAGCGGCGACCTCGTCAACCCACTCGCCAGAGTGGCGGGGATCGGTGCCGCCGAACTTGACGAACGCATCGAAAAAATGGTCGGGCGCAGTGATGCCGGCTGACGGCACGAAACCCCGGCGACCACAGGCTGCGACTTAGCGAATGCCTTGGTGTCGGTGTCGACGCAGAGCCCATCCTGGATCGCATCGCTTATATGGGTTTCGGCATAAACCGCCCCGCTTAAATGGCTGTGCAAGTCGGCTCCCTTTGGCATGCGCTTCAAGAAGTCGCGCAACGCAAGCGGCTCTGCCCGCACGCGCTCAAGTTCTTGTCCTGCGCGTCCGCGGCTGGGGTCTGCTTGTCGGCTGCGTTCTCCAACGCCGCTGCTGATGTAGCGATCAGAAAAACAGCGGCAGATGCCGTGGCGCAGGCAACCGCCCCGCTGGCCGACTCGAAATTCGCGCATGACAGCGAGCCTCGATATTCCGAGCTACCCCACGATCTCGCTTTTCTTGAAGCAGAAGGAGATTTCCTCCTTCGCCGTTTCCGGGCGGTCGGAGCCGTGCACCGAGTTCTTCTGGTGGTTGACGCCGAAATCTTTGCGGATGGTTCCGGGAGCGGCGTCCACCGGATTGGTCGCGCCCATCACCTCTCGGTTCTTGGCGATGGCGTTCTCTCCCTCCAGCACCTGCACCACGATCGGGCCCGAGGTCATGAAGACGATGAGGTCCTTGTAGTAGGGCTGGCCCTTATGCACCTCGTAGAATTTCTTGGCGACCTTCTTGCCCCACCAGATGCGCTTCTGCGCGACCACTCTGAGGCCTGCGGCCTCGAGCCGTGCGATGATCTGCCCGGTGAGATTGCGCTCGGTGACGTCGGGCTTGATGATCGAAAGCGTACGCTCAATGGCCATGGTCGCGCGGTCCCCTGAAGGCTTTGAAATGTTTTGAGGGCTTATAGCCGCCGCCCATGACAGCGACAAGGCGCTGTCATGCCTTTTGCTGCCAACGGCCGTCCACGTCCTGCTGCCAGTAGCTGACGCTGAAGCCTCGCGCTTTGGCCTTTTGCCACCCCGCCCGCGCTTGGCTGACGGCGCCCTCATCGCGACCGTCGAACACGTAAACCACACGGGCATAAGGTGCGGCATCCTCAAGCTCCGCGCCGTCGACCAGGAAGCGGACCTGCGCCTCATTAGGATTGTCGACCTCGGACGTCAGATAGATTGGGTGAGCACCAGGCTGACCGTCTCGCGCCGTGCCATGGGCAAGGAAGCTCTCCTCTCGATAGGTCCACAGCAACGTGTCGAGCGCGGCGACGCGCTCTTCGCTCGCTGCCTGCACAGCCGCGCGCCAACCCCGTTCAAGCGAACGCTCAAGCAAGGTGGGCAGCACGTCTTCCAAGGTCCGCCATTCCAGATGATAGAAATAAACTTCGGTCATGCCGTCGCTTGTCGCCGCTCACGCCCCCTTGGCGTAGGGGTTTTCGCCCTTGCGCAAATGCAGCCTGATGGGCACGCCGGGCATGTCAAAGCTCTCCCGCAAAGAGTTCACAAGATAGCGCACATAAGAATCCGCCAAGGCCTTCGGCCGCGAGCTGAACAGCACGAAGGTCGGAGGCCGCGCATTGCTCTGGGTGATGTATCTGAGCTTGATGCGCCGACCTGAGACCGCCGGCGGGGAATTCGCGTCGACGGCCTCTCTGAGCCATTGGTTCAGGGCGTGTGTCGGAAGCCGCTTGTTCCACAGCCCGTCGGCGGCGAGTACCGCGCGCATCAGCGCGTCGAGCCCCTTGCCGATGAGCGCCGAAACCGGAACGAACGCTACGCCCTTGATCTGCGGTAGCAAGCGCTCGCACATCTCCCTGAGTTCGGCGAGTCTTGCTTGCGGCGCGCGCAAAAGATCCCATTTGTTCACGGCGATGACCAGCGCCCGCCCCTCCTCCACGATGAGATCGGCAATCTGCAAATCCTGCTTCTCGAAGGGCCGCTCCGCATCGAGCAGCAGCACGACCACCTCGGCAAATCTTATGGCCTTAAGCGCATCGCCGACGGCAAGCTCCTCGGCACTGCCTTCCACCCGCATCTTCCGCCTGAGTCCCGCAGTGTCGAACAGCCTGAGCTCCCGTCCCTGCCAGGAAAGCTCTACGGCGATCGCGTCGCGCGTAATGCCGGCTTCGGGCCCGGTGATCATGCGTTCTTCGCCGAGGATCGCATTGACCAGAGTGGACTTGCCGACATTCGGCCGCCCGACCACGGCGATGCGCAAGGGATGAGTGACGGTGTCTCCCTCCTCGGCATGGCCATTAACGATCTCGGCTCCGTCACCTTGAGCGCGGGCGGCCTGCTCGATCGCTTCGCTCAGTTCGCCAATGCCAAGGCCATGCTCGGCGGAGATCGGCAGCGGCTCGCCGAGCCCGAGCGAATAGGCTTCGTACATGCCGGGTTCCGCGGCGCGCCCCTCGCATTTGTTGGTGGCGAGGATTACCGGCTTGCCTGACGCGCGCACGAGCTCGGCGAAGATCTCATCGCCGGCCACGACCCCCGCCCGTGCATCAATGAGGAACACAACGAGGTCCGCCTGCCTGATGGCGGCGACGGTCTGCTCGCGCATGCGGGGGGTCAACCCCGCATCGCCATGCTCGAGCCCCGCCGTGTCGATCAGCCGGACAGCGCTCGTGCCGAGCTCCGCTTCAGCCTCGCGTCGGTCACGCGTCAAACCCGGCTGATCGTCGACGAGCGCCAAGCGCTTGCCGGCGAGCCGGTTGAACAGCGTCGATTTGCCGACATTCGGCCGTCCGACGATGGCTATGGTGATGGGCATGCAGCGGGACCGGAGCGTGCGAAAAGCTGGCCGCTCCCATTCGCTAGTTGAGAGCGATCAACGTGGCGTTGTCGGCCAGGATATACATGCGCCCGCCGGCGACAACTGGAGAGACGAACACCTTCTCGCCGAGCGCGGTGGTGCTCGAGACCTGGCCGGCCCTTGCGTCGACGCCCACCAGCGAGCCTTCCGTCGAGACGAGCCACAGCTTGCCGCCGGCAAGCACCGGTCCGTTCCATCGCGCAGTCCCCGGAAGTTGCGTGAGCCAACGCACTTTGCCGTCGGTCCGGGACAGCGCCATGAGCTTGCCGGTCACATCCACGACATAGACCGCATCGCCGGCGACCCAGGGCATCTGCGTGCTGGTCACATTCTTGCTCCACAGCCGATCGCCGCCAGCTTCCGACACCGCGATCATCTTGCCGCCATGCCCGACCACGAACACGACCCCGTGGTCGATCACCGGGCTCGCGGGATCGGCAAGAATGCCGCCGGCGCTCGTCTCGCTCGTGCGGGAAAGCGATTCTTTCCACGCCGGCCGTCCGTTGCCGAGACCAAAGGCGGTAACGTCGCCTGACGGAAACGCCGCAACCACAAGGCCTTGCCCGACCGCCGGGCTCACATTGGAAAGCAGCGCCGCCGGCTCAGGCAAACCTTTGGCCGTCCACAGCTCTTGCCCATCGTTGCCGTCGAGGCAATGCAACACGCTGTCGGTCGATACGAAATAGACCTTGCCGCCGGCCGCGGTGGGCGAACTGCGCACCGGATCACCGACCTTCTGCGTCCACAGCACGCTGCCCTTTTGCGGATCAATACCCACAACCGTGCCATACCCCGTGGTGACGTAAAGCCGCCCGCTGTCGAGCGCCATGCCGCCACCGAAACCTTCCGCTCGCCTCTCGTTCTTCGGCGTTAGGCTGGTCCCCCACACCTTGCCGCCGCCCGATGCGGAGAAGGCCGACACCGTGCCGCCGGCATCAAGGGTGTAGACCTTGCCGTCGGCGACGAGGGGGATCGCGCTTAAGCGTCCGCTGGATGAAGACCCAGTTCCCGCATCCGCGCGCCACACCTTGGTCAAGCGGTCGCCAAGCGCAAGATGGCCGAGACTATTGGCTGCACTGCCTCCGGGCTCCGACCAGGCGCCATTGGCGACCGGCGAGGGCAAGGAGATGGGCTTCGCGGCAGCCCCCGGATCAACAGCCTCCTGGGCCGGGTCGGTAATGACGGCGACACGCTCGCCCGGGAGTATCTCTTGCTTTTTCTTGAAGGGGTTCTTGATGCTCGACAGCGACGGCATGCCGCCCGAGCAGCCAGCAACACTCGCGGCGAGCAACGCCGCAAGACATACGCGCCATAATTGGCGGTCCCTTCCCCGTGTACGAACCGGGCCCAATTTTCGAGCCACCTTCGTTTAAGCGCTACTTCGCCGTGGTGCTCAACGCCTGCGGCGCCCCCACGATGAGCGCCAGCATCATGTCGGCGCGCTCGCGCAGATTTTGCGGCGTTGCCTCATCGGCGACGAGCTCGCTGAATTGCTTTTCGGCACTCGGGATATTGTTCTGCCGGTAGGCCGAAAGCCCGAGCAGCTCCCGAGCCGAATACCTCCAGGGGCTCCCCTGGTCGATCAACCCCTTCAGGCGCCGCTCCATCTCTGCGTAGTCGGCGGTATCGAGCCTGAGCGTCGCCGCCTGAATCGTGGCAAGCCCCTTCAGAATGGTGTCCGTCTCTGCATCGTCGGCGAGCGCATCGTAGAGCGCAACCGCCTTGTCGGTATTGCCAGCCTGTGCCTCGGCGGCGGCTAGCTGGAAGCGCGACAGTATCCGATAACCTTCCGGCCCCGTCTCGGCCAAGGAATTGAGAGCGGTGTGCGCCTTGGTAGCGTCGCCGCTGTCGAGTTGCGTCACGGCTTGACTGAAGTCAGTGCCGGCCTCTTGCGCCTTGCGCTCCTGCCAAAAGGACCAGACCTTGAAGCCCGCGACGCCCGCCACGATCAGCGCCGCCGCGGCGAGCGCATGGACGCCGTATTTGTCCCACAGCTCTTTGTAGCGGTCCTGGCGGACGGCCTCGTCCACCTCGCGAAAAAAATCACGGTCGCTCATTGGCGGCGAACTCATTTATCATGGCGACATGGACAGGTTCCGGAGACAGACGCCGGTCCGCTCCTCCCTCTCCGCCGTATAGTGAAGGCGTGCGGCTCGCGCAAGCCACTCGACCCGTGAGCGCAATTGTTAGGCTTAAGCAATATCGATGCGTTTGTGCGGCTAACTGCCTGTCATTTTGGGCTTTTTCGTGACTGGAGCAGGCTCGTCGCACATCGGATAGGTGTAGGCGTCCGACGGAAAGACGCGGTCGCGAACCTCGCCGGCAAAAGTCTTCACCGCAGTCTCGATGGCCGCTCCGATCTGCGCGTACTCCTTCACGAATTTCGGCACGCGCGGGCTTAAGCCCAGCATGTCCTCAAGCACGAGGATCTGGCCGTCGCATTCGGCGCTTGCCCCGATGCCAATGGTCGGAATGGAAATCTGCTTGGTGATGCGCGCGGCGAGCAGCTCGGCAAGCGCCTCGAGCACCACGGCGAAGGCGCCGGCTTCGTCAACCGCGCGCGCGTCTTCCTCGAACGCAGCCCATTCGGAGCGGAACCGTCCGCGCGGCTTGAAACTGCCGATCGTGTTCACGGCCTGCGGCGTCATGCCGATATGGCTCATCACCGGGATGCCGCGATCGGTGAGGTAGCGGATCGTCTCCGCCATATGCGCGCCGCCCTCAATCTTGATGGCGCCGCATCCGGTTTCCTTCATGACCCGCGCGGCGCTGCGGAATGCGGCGGACGGGCTCTCCTCATAGGAGCCGAACGGCATATCGACCACCACGAGCGCGCGCGATGACCCCCGCACCACGGCCTGCGCATGCATGATCATGAGCTCGAGCGGCACCGGTATCGTGGTCTCGTAGCCATGCATCACCATGCCGAGGGAGTCACCGACGAGCAGCATGTCGACGTAAGGATCTGTGATGCGCGCCGTGTGCGCGTGATAGGCGGTGAGCGCGACGATGGGCGCCCCGCCCTTGCGTTTGGCGATATCGGGTGCGGTCACCCGTTTGAAGGCGAATTCGTCAACCACGTGAGTTAGCTCCAGCCGAGACAACCGAAAAAGGGGCGATCCCCATGGCAAAATATATAGGGATTTTTGCAGCGCAAAATACTGCTCTTGGCGACCCCGTTTGCCAACCGATTTCCAGGGTTCACGGCAAAGGCGAAGTGCCGATCAAGAGCGGGTGCAGCCAGACCAGGAACACGACGTAGAGGATGAACCCGCCGACTACGGCGATGATGTCGTTGCGGGGGCGGGCCGGTCTCGGCAAGGGTGACGTGGCCCGTCGCCGGCCGGCGCTTCAGCGTAATGCGGTCGAACACGACGTAAGCGAGGAACGAGCCGAACAGGATGATGGAGGCAAGGTCGCCATTGGCGATGAGATGGGCGAGCGCCCAGGTTTTGATGGCGACGAGGAATGGGGTGCCCTTGTAGCCGTTCTCGCCCATGCGGGCGATCAACGTCTCGCGCAGATTGGAGAGCGTCGGCAGAAGATGCACGCCGAGGAAAACGATGATGCCGAGGATGAGAACGGCCATGACCCTGGTCCCCACGAATTCTGGCGACCGGAGTCTTCTTGCTCAGTTGTAAGGCAAAGGCAAGGCCACGGAATACCTCAGTTCGAAGGCACCCGCCGAGACGAGCACTGGGTCCGGTCGGTAGAAAATCCTGATGATAGCCTTCGGCCGGATAGAAACTTCGTCCGGGCTCGATCTTGGTAACGATCGCCGCATCGAACACGCGCGCCTGAGCGAGCTGATCGATATAGGCCTTGGCGACGGCCGCCTGCACCGCATTCGTCGGGAATATTGCTGAGCGATATTGCGTGCCGGTATCCGGACCCTGCCGTTGTCGGCCGGATCATGGGCCACCGAGAAATAGATCTGCAAGATGCGCCCGTAGGGGATGCGGCGTGGATCGAAAGTGATGCTGACTGATTCAGCGTGTTGCCACTGACAACCATTTCGCCGTGTCGCGTTGCTGCCCTCCATCGGCTTCACAAAATCCACCCTAATCTTGACCTTGTCGTTAGGCTGGCTCTCGGTCAGCGTCATTTTCCCCTGGCCGACCTTGTTGTTTCCGTCCCAGGTCATAATGGTGCCGGCGCCGGAGGGCGTTGCCTCGAACGTGATCTTGGCGTTGGGATCGAGCTTAGCCCAAGGCGACCACGCCTCCCATTCGTGAAAATCATTCACTTGATCGAACACTGCCGCCGGCGTCGCTGCCATCGTCGCGGTCCGCTCCACCTGGAATTCGGACGGCTGCAGCGCCACAACGATGAGGAAGATGGCGATGACCGCCAGAAGCGCAATCAGGATTTTCTTAAACATGGCCTCGTCTCCAGATCTTTGTGAGTCTCCGCCAGACTCGCGCCCTCCTGCGTCATTGTGACGGGCGCCTCACGTCTATTCCCATTCGATGGTGCCGGGCGGCTTCGAGGTGATGTCGTAGACGACGCGGTTGATGCCACGCACCTCGTTGATGATGCGCCGTGCCGTGGCCCCGAGAAAATCGTGGGAGAAATCGTAATAGTCAGCGGTCATGCCGTCGGTCGAAGTGACAGCGCGGAGCGCGCACACATAGTCGTAGGTGCGCGCGTCGCCCATCACGCCGACGGTGCGCACCGGGAGCAGCACGGCGAAGGCCTGCCAGATCGTGTCGTAAAGGCCTGCCTTCCTGATCTCGTCGAGATAGATGGCGTCGGCGCGGCGCAGTATGGCGAGCTTCTCCTCCGTCACCTCACCTGGAACGCGGATGGCAAGCCCAGGCCCCGGGAAGGGATGGCGGTTGACGAAGGCTGACGGCAGTCCAAGCTCGCGGCCGAGAGCGCGCACCTCGTCCTTGAACAGCTCCCGCAACGGTTCGACGAGTCGCATTTTCATGCGCTCGGGAAGGCCGCCGACATTGTGGTGCGATTTGATGGTTGCTGACGGTCCGCCTGCGAACGAGGTGCTTTCGATCACAT
>DASZGQ010000033.1:0-19783 GCA_035938735.1 Methyloceanibacter sp. | reverse complement strand
CCCTTGCGGAACTGGATGTTTTTGAACTTCGAATGGCCAGCCATTGAAAGTCCTGTTGGTTACCAGCGGTGCCGCTTATACGGGCGAGCGGGCACAAAATCCATACCCGCTGCGACTTTTGCCCCCTTAGGCCCCGGTGTTAGCGAAGCCTTAACCCTAACCGTCCGACAACAGACGTTTGGGCCGTTTCACTTTTAAGGGGGGCAATGATTGTCGAGCAGGACCACAGAGTCCATCACGCCGGCGGAAGCCGCGGAGCGCACGCCAACGCTTTCGGAGCTTTGCGGCGACGCGGCGAAGCACGTGGCGCAAGCGCGTATCGCGCTGTTCAGCGAACGCGCTGACACCGATGGCGCGCTCGATCATCTAGACCAGGCGATCTTCCTGCTGCAGCGCCTGTCGGCCCATGGACGGGCGATAGGGCTCACCGGCCGGGCAAAGTTGCGCTCAGCTTAAATGCGCGGCCGCCTCACACGGGCGTAGCGGCGCGCACCCAGAACTCGGGTTCCGCCTGCGAGAGTCTGCCGCCGAGCCTGATCGGCCCGATGGCTTTGGCGAGACCTGTGGCGTCGTCGATCTCAATGCCGACGCCGGAGACGGTGGCTTCGCCAAGCGCCGGCTGAAACCGACCATTCGGGATCTTGGTGAGGAAGCGCGACAGCGGCTCCTCCTTGCTCATGCCGAGCACGGAGTCGTAATCGCCGCACATGCCCACATCGCTGATATAGGCGGTGCCACCGTTGAGCACCTGTTCGTCTGCGGTAGGCACATGGGTGTGCGTGCCGATAACAGCGCTCGCCCTCCCATCGACGAAAAAGCCGAGTGCTTGCTTCTCCGAGGTTGCCTCGGCATGAAAGTCAATGAGGATGGCATCGGCCCCGCGCTTCAGCCTACAGGCCTCGATCTCGCCGTCGATAGCGCGGAACGGACAATCGAGGTCGCCCATGAACACGCGGCCCATGGCGTTGATCACAAGCACGTCCGCGCCGTTTGCCGCCTTGAACAGACCAGCGCCGCGCCCTGGCGCACCTTTTGGAAAATTGATGGGTCGGAGCAGACGATCATGGCGCTCGATGAAGATGAGCGCCTCGCGCTGATCCCAGACATGATTGCCGGTGGTCACGACGTCGGCGCCAGCATCGAGCAGCTCGGTCAAAATCTGCTCGGTGATGCCAAAACCGCCGGCGGCGTTCTCGCCATTGACGACGACGAAATGCGCGCCGTAGCGTTCGCGCAGGCGCGGCAGCGCCTCGATGAGTGCCGTCCGCCCCGAGCGGCCGACCACGTCACCGAGAAACACAATCCGCATATCCGCCGCCACCTAGCCCTCGTTCGGGCCCGATCAGCGGTGAATAGCCCAAACCCGCCTGTTACCGCCAGCCTCGCACAGCGGTCTGCTTAAGCCTTGGTAGAAACTGGCGGGGATACCTCGCACGAAGGAGCGAGGCCGCGATGGCCGTCGGGGCGTAGATCCCTGGTGTCCCTACTAATGTAGGTGGGCGCCGAATGTCGGAGACCGCGGTCCCCGTCAGGGTCAGCTCCCATAGGATCTTATAGGGCCCGGGGAATAGTGCCCCTAACGCACCTCGCAGCCCGCCACTTGCGACTATAACTCGAGATGATTGAAGGCGAAACTAGCGCCTGGTTGCGGCTGGTGCCGCGAACCGCTGGCTCAGCTGCTCTAGCCTGTCGGCCGCGGCGCTGATCGTGTCGGCGAGATCGGCGCGCATCACCTTTGAAGACTCATCCGCCGTCGATCGGTCGCGGCGAAGCTCGGCCATGACGCCTTTCAGCTCCTGCAGCTGACGCCGTGCCTCCCAAAGCTCATCGGTCACCATCAACGACGCCATTAAGATCAGCCGGTCATCGCCGACCTGCCCGAATTTGTGCTTCATGGTTTCCATGTGGGAGGCGAGATATTCGGAAAGGGCGATGAGATGGGCCTCCTCTCCCTCCCCGCATTCGAGGCGATAGGTGCGGCCGTTGAGCGTAACGCTGACCTGTCCCACCGCGCGCCCCTAATATTCCGCGCCCTTGGCGGGAACCACGTTCCGCAGTGTGCCCATCACCGCTTCCAGCCGGCCGGAGACCTCGCTGTTCGCATCTTCGAGCCGCCGCGCGCGGCTGCGCTCATGGTCGAGCTCCGCGGCAAGCCGATCGCGCTCCGAGGCAAGGCGATTGCGTTCGTCGGTCAAGGAGCGAACCTGCTCTTTGAGCTTGATTGCCGAGTCGCGATCTTCGAAAAGCTGACCCAAGAAGCGCTCGAGGCTGTCGAGCGATGCGCCGAACCGCACCAAAGCCTGCTGCAGAGCGTCCGTTTGGGCCATCACGAGCTATGTCCCCTTCACCGCTCCTGCCTCGCCGCCCTCGGACGGCACGGCGACCCTCGCTCCCTCAACCTGGAGACTGCGTGACAATGTGGTGACGGCGGTGCCAATGGTCAACACGTACTTCCTCCCGCCGTCACCCCCGCCGTTGACCGACGAGCGGCGGCCGGGCGGCGGACATTGACAGCGCCGCGGCCAGCGTGATTTGAGACGGACACTGACAATACCGCACCATCGCGGAGAGAAAGGCAAGCGGAGGCTGCAAGATGGCTGAAGCCGCGCCACCTTGCCGGCTCTACCTCACGCTTCCGGCGAGGCCTTCGGCCACAGCCGAGCGATCCTTTGCCGAAGCCTTGGCCATGACTGACGTTGCCTGCATTCTGCTTCGCCAGGATGGAGCCGACGTTGACGAGGCCTTGAATTTCAGGCTGCGCGAGCTGACGCACGCGCGCGATGTGGCGTTGCTGATAGAAAACGACGCGGGGCGCGCCCAGCGCATAGGCGCTGACGGCGTCCATATCCCCCCGGACGCGGCACTTTACAGACGGACGCGTGAGCACCTGGGTCAACGCGCAATCATCGGTGTTGGTTGCAATGAAAGCCGTCATGAGGCCATGGTGTTGGCGGAGCTTGGTGCGGATTACGTTGCATTTGGTCCCGGGCCTGCTCTTGGGGAACGCGGGGAACAAGAGCGCGCAGCGCTGATTGCCTGGTGGTCGGAGATTTTTGTCGTGCCCTGCGTCGCTTGGAACGTCGAAACGCTCGAAGAGGCCGCGAACCTTGCCGGCCTCGGGGCCGATTTTGTGGCCCCATCCCCTTCCATTTGGGAGACGGGGGAAACCGCCGAACGGATTGCCAGGATCGGCGCGACGCTGCGTGAGGCGAGGAGCGCGGCGTGACGGAAGCTGCCACCTATCGTTGCCTCTTGCTCGCGGTCTTCGCTCTCGGGGCTGGGGCACCTACCCAGGCCGCGGAGAGCCCTTCCTACGCTGCCTACGCTCAGGGCCAGTACATGACGGCGAGAAAGCTTGCCGAGACCGAGGCCGCGCAAGGCTCAAAAGAGGCCTACACCCTTCTTGGCGAAATCTACGAGGAAGGCTTGGGTGTCGCGCAGGACTATAAGAAAGCCGCCGACGCATATCGCAAGGGCGCCGATCTCGGCGATGCCAACGCTCAGTTTTCCCTTGGCACCTTCTCGCTAGAGGGTCTCGGCGTGAAAAAAGACCCCGACGCTGCGGCCAATCTTTTCGAGAAGGCCGCGAAAAGCGGTCACGCCATGGCGCAATACAACCTCGCCCTCATCTATCTCGACGGCAGGGGGCGCCCTGCCGACGAGACGAAGGCCGTCGAATGGATGCAGAAGGCGGCGGCACAAAACCTGCCCGCGGCCGAGTACGACCTCGGCGGCTTCTATCAATTTGGGCGGGGCGTTGCGGTCGACCGCGTGAAAGCCGCGGAGTGGACCGGCAAAGCGGCGGAGGCCGACCTGCCGGAAGCCCAGGTTGAATACGGCGTGATGTTGTTCAACGGCGAAGGGGTCGCCATCGATGAGCAACGCGCCGCCAAGATGTTCCGCATGTCCGCCGAGCAAGGCAATCCCGTGGCCCAGAATCGGCTCGCTCGCCTCTATGCCAACGGGGTAGCGGTAGGGGCCGCCGATCCGGTCCAGGCCGCCAAGTGGCATCTGCTCGCCCGCGAGGCAGGCGTGAGCGATTTCACCCTCGACGTCATGCTTGCCAAGCTCGCGCCGGAGCAGCGCGCCGCCGCCGACAAGGCCGCGCAAGCCTGGCGCGAGGGACACCTCACCGAATGAGCGCGCGCCCTTGACAGCGGCAAGGCCCCGCGTCTTAAAGGCGGGCCACTCCACGAATTCACTACACCTTCGCAGGGCCTCATGAAAATCAACGGCAATGAGATTCGCCCGGGCAATGTGATCCAGCATAAGGGCGCGCTCTGGGTTGCGGTCAAGACCCAGCACGTGAAGCCCGGCAAGGGTCCGGCTTACGCCCAAGTCGAGCTCAAGAACGCCATCGACGGTACCAAGCTCAACGAGCGCTTCCGCTCCTCAGAGACGGTCGAGCGGGTGCGACTCGAGCAAAAGGACTATCAGTTCCTCTATGCCGAGGGCGACATGCTCGTGTTCATGGACATGGACACCTACGACCAGATCGAGCTTCCGCAGGACTTCCTTGAGGAGCGCGCCGCCTTCTTGCAGGAGGGCATGAAGGTGACGGTGGAGAGTCATGAAGGGAAGGCGATCGGTGTCGCCATCCCCGAACAGGTCACGCTCGAAGTGGTCGAGGCTGATCCGGTCGTGAAGGGACAGACCGCGGCGTCTTCCTACAAGCCGGCAAAGCTCGAGAACGGCGTGCGCATTCTGGTGCCGCCCTTCGTCGTCGCCGGCGAGCGCGTGGTGGTCGACACCAACGAGCTTACTTACGTGCGGCGCGCCGGATAGAGGGCCTTTTCGCCCCGACCCGCGTCATACCAGCGGAAGCCGGTATCCAGATTGTGCGATTCTTTTTGAATTGCTGGATTCGGCCTGCGCCGGAATGACGTACAGAGGCGACCAACCGGTAAGAGTCGTACATGCCAGCGTCTGCTCTCATGAATGTGATGATCGCCGCCGCCCGCAAGGCAGGGCGCAGTCTCGCGCGCGACTTCGGCGAGGTGGAGCAGCTGCAGGTCTCGCTTAAGGGTCCGGCTAACTTCGTCAGCGCCGCCGATACCCGCGCCGAGGAGATCCTGCACAAGGAGCTTTCTCGCGCCCGGCCCGGCTACGGGCTCCTGCTGGAGGAGCACGGCGAGGTGGAGGGCGTCGACCGCAGCCATCGCTTCATCGTCGATCCGCTCGACGGCACCACCAATTTTTTGCACGGCATCCCGCACTTCGCCATCGCCATCGGGCTCGAACGCGAGGGCGAGCTGGTCGCGGGCCTCATCTATAATCCGGCCAGCAACGAAACCTTCACCGCCGAGCGAGGCAAAGGCGCCTTCCTCAACGACCGCCGCATCAGGGTGGCCGCGCGGACCGAGCTTGCCGACTGCGTCATCGTCGCCGGCATCCCGCACCGGGGCAAGCCAGGCCAGGACGTCTTCCTGGGCGAGATGCAATCCGTTATGGCGGCGACGGCCGGGATCCGCCGCACCGGCGCCGCCGCGCTCGACCTCGCCTGGGTCGCCGCCGGCCGCTTCGATGGGTTCTGGGAGCGGAACTTGCGCGCCTGGGACCTTGCCGCCGGGATCGTGATCTTACGCGAGGCTGGCGGCTTCGTCAGCGACGCAGACGGCAAGGATCGCATGCTCGACACTGGAAGCGTGGTCGCCGGCAACGAGACCATCCAACGCAAGCTGCTAAAGCAGTTGAAGACCGCCGCCGCCCCGCGCGACACCGTCGCGGCTGCCAATCCGTCACGTTAGATTCGTCGCAGCGCCCTGAGGTTGCCGTTTTGCCAGTCTTAGTATTCAGTTAATCTCTGCCCGTAACCGCGCCCCGATTCCCTGACGGCACCATGGCAGCGACGACGACGTACAAGGCGAAGCTTACCTACCCGCAAGTCTTTCTCTGGCGGATGAGCCTGTTCCTCATCCTCGCCATCCTGCTGGCCATCATCCTTGACGGGCAGACGCAGCAGCTGCGCACGAGTTTCATGGCCAATCCCGGCCTGAATAGCCTCATCATCGGCGTGCTCTTCGTCGGCATCGTGTATTCGTTCCGTCAGGTCTTGCGCCTTTATCCCGAGATCCGCTGGGTCAACAGCTTCCGCATTTCCGATCCTGGTCTCGCCGTCGACACCACGCCGGTGCTGCTCTCACCCATGGCGACGATGCTGCGCGAGCGCACCGGTCATTTGTCCTTGGCCACCGGCGCCATGCGCTCGCTGCTCGACTCCGTCGCCTCCCGCCTCGACGAGCAGCGCGAGACCACCCGCTATCTCGTCGGCCTTCTCGTGTTTCTTGGTCTGCTCGGCACCTTCTGGGGACTGCTGCAGACCGTGAGCTCGGTCGGCTCCACGATCAGCG
Source organism: Methyloceanibacter sp. (assembly GCA_035938735.1). GTDB lineage: Bacteria > Pseudomonadota > Alphaproteobacteria > Rhizobiales > Methyloligellaceae > Methyloceanibacter. The sequence goes on along the minus strand of DASZGQ010000033.1, from coordinate 13,433 downwards.
CGCTCGATACCAGTGGCAGCGAGAGCGTGATGCTGTTCGACCAGCTGAAGGAGGGTCTCGCAGCACCGCTCAAAGGCATGGGCACCGCGTTCTCCTGCTCCATGTTCGGCCTTAGCGGCTCGCTGATCCTGGGCTTTCTCGATCTGCAAGCTGGACACGCCCAAGGCCGCTTCTACAACGAGCTTGAAGATTGGCTCTCCGGCATCACCGAGCTGCAATCCGCGGAAGGGGCGGCCGTCACCAGCGTGCCGCCGCAGCTACGCTTCGCTCTCCTCGACATGCAGCGCTCGCTGTCGGATTTGAGCGAGAAGATCGAGCTCCGCGTGCTTGGCGACAATACCGGCGATGCGGTGAAGGACCTCGCCCAAGGCGTGGAAAAACTGATCCGGCAAATGCGCGCCGAGCAGAAGGTGGTACGCGAATGGGCCGATGAGCAGGCCCAGCAGCAGCATGAGCTTGCCGTGGCGCTGAAGCAGATCACCGGCAAGGTGAAGCTGCCGGTGCATGAGGAAGAGCGGAGCTAGTCATGGCTGTGGCACGTGCCCGCCGCGGTCGGACCGTCACGAATTATTGGCCCGGCTATGTCGACATGCTCTCCACCCTATTGCTGGTGGTGACGTTTCTCATGTCCCTGTTCATGCTCTCCAATTACTTCATCACCACGCAGACGAGCGGCAAGGACACCATGCTGTCCCGCCTCAATCGCCAGCTCGCCGAGCTCACCGAGCTGCTCGCGCTTGAGCGCTCCAAGAAGCAGTCGGTCGAGGATAGTCTTTCCGCGCTGCAGGCGACTCTCGTCGACAAGGACAGGGAGAATGCGCGCCTCACCGACCTGATCGGCGATCAGAGCGGCAAGACCGAGGGCGCCGAGGCCAAGACCAACGAGCTAAGCGGCCAGCTCGACCAGCAGAAGCGGATCACTAATGAGGCCCTGGCCAAGGTCGAGATCCTCAATCAGCAGCTTGCCGCACTCAGGCTGCAACTCGCCGCCTTGCAGAAAGCGCTCGATGCTTCGGAGGCCAAGGACAAGGAGAGCCAGGTCAAGATCGCCGACCTCGGGCAGCGGCTGAACGTGGCGCTCGCCAAGAAGGTGCAGGAGCTTGCTCGCTACCGCTCCGACTTCTTCGGCAAGCTTCGCGAGGTTCTCGGCGCCCGTGCCGACTTCCAAGTGGTCGGCGACCGCTTTGTGTTCCCGGCCGACGTGCTGTTCGATTCAGGCTCCGCCGATCTCAAGCCCGAGGCCATGCCACAGATCAACAAGCTCGCCGACGCGCTGAAACAGCTTGAGACCCAGATCCCGAGTGACATCGCCTGGGTACTCAGGATCGACGGGCACACCGACATCAAGCCGATTACCAACTCGACGTTTACGTCAAACTGGGAACTCTCGTCGGCCCGCGCGATCTCTGTCGTGCGCTATCTGATCGACCAGGGCATTCCGCCGAATCGGCTCGTTGCGGCAGGCTTTGGCGAGTTCCAGCCGCTCGATCCCGGTGACAGCGACGAAGCCCTGCGCAAGAACCGGCGCATCGAGCTGAAGCTCACCGAGCGTTGATCCCGCCCTGCGTCCCTTTGTCCAGCACCCGCTCCGGCCTTGACGCCCGGAGTCGATGTTATGTTATATCATCGCAATGAACGCCGCTCATCACCATGCGCCCAAGCTGTCGCCCAACCAAGGGCAAGTCCTGTCCTGCCTTCGCAAGGCGAAGGAGCCCATAAGCGCTTACGCCATCCTCGACCGCGTCAGGGTCGCCGGCATCTCTCATCCACCGACCGTCTATCGGGCCCTAAATGAGCTGATCCAGCTCGGCATGGTGCACCGGCTGCAATCGCGCTCGGCCTTCGTCGCTTGCGATCATGGCGCCTGCGACGGCAAGGCCGCCTTCGCCATCTGCCGCCAATGCGAGAAGGTTGTTGAGATCCCCTTGAGCGACAAGGACCAGGCCGGGCTGCGTGCACTGTCGCCGAAGGAGATCACTCCCGAGCAGGCGACGCTTGAGATCGCTGGCCTTTGCGATGCCTGTCGCCCGGCGAAGAGGACCTAAAAGGCGAAGCACCGGCCCCCGCGGCTTGCCGCACGATTTGCGTGACTGGGGAGCAAACGCTGCCATGGACCAGAGAAGCAGCATCGGCCATGACCGCTTGGGCGAGCTCGCGGTTGCCTCTCCGCGACAAGGCTTCTCGCTCCTGCGCCTTTCGGTCCCGGCGAGACTGGCCATCGTGAGCGCCATCGCGGCCCTTCTGTGGATCTTGGTTTGGCTGTGGGCGCTCGCATGACCCAAGAGAAGCCGCCAGCCGTAAGTTTTCACGATTTGACGCTCGGCTACGACCGGCACCCTGCCGTGCATCACATCACCGGCGAGGTGGACCGCGGCGACTTGCTCGCGCTAGTCGGGCCGAACGGCGCCGGCAAATCGACCTTGCTCAAAGGCATTATTGGGCAGCTCAAACCCCTCTCGGGCGGCCTCAGCCTCGACGGGCTCAAGCGGAACGACATCGCCTATCTGCCGCAACAGATCGATATCGACCGCAGCTTCCCGATCAATGTGTTCGACGCCGTGGCCATGGGCGTTTGGCGCGACATCGGCGCCTGGCGGGGTCTCGACCGCGAGCGGAGCCTGGCGGTCCTGGAGGCGCTCCACACGCTCGGCCTGCAAGACCTCGGCGAGCGGAGCGTGGGGGCGCTTTCGGGAGGACAGTTCCAACGCGTCCTGTTCGCGCGCCTGCTCTTGCAAGACGCGGCCATCATCCTGCTCGACGAGCCGTTTCGCGCCGTCGACACCAAGACGGTCGACGATCTGCTTCGCCTCATCGACCGCTGGCATGGCGAAGGGCGCACCGTCATCGCCGCGCTGCACGATCTCGATCAGGTGCGTACGCATTTCCCGAGGACATTGCTGCTCGCCCGCGAAGTCGTGGCCTGGGGACCGACCAAGCAGGTGCTGACACAGAAGAACCTCGTCAAGTCGCGGCAGCTCACCGAGGCATGGGATGAGCAGGCGGAAGTTTGCGAGCGCGATGAGGCTGGAACTGAGCGGATCTCGGCATGATGCATGCCCTCATCGATCCCTTCGTCGAATTCGCCTTCATGCGGCGGGCGCTGGTCGGCTGCTTTGCACTCTCGCTCGGCGCGCCGCCGGTCGGCGTATTTCTCGTGCTCCGGCGCTTGAGCCTGATGGGCGACGCCATGAGCCACGCGATTCTGCCCGGCGCCGCAATAGGCTTCCTCTTCGCCGGCCTCTCGGTGCCGGCAATGAGCCTCGGCGGATTTATCGCCGGCATCGCGGTCGTGCTGCTTGCCGGTCTTGTCACCCGCTCGACCATTCTACGCGAGGATGCCAGCCTTGCCGCCTTCTATCTCGTCTCGCTCGCCCTTGGCGTGCTGATCGTCTCGGTGAAGGGCAGCAGCATCGACCTGTTGCACGTGCTGTTCGGCACGGTGCTCGCCCTTGACGACACTGCGCTGATCCTGATAGCCGCCATCGCCACCCTCTCTATGCTGACCCTCGCAATCATCTACCGGCCGCTCGTGCTCGAATGCTTCGATCCAAGCTTCTTGAGCTCGGTGAGCCCGCTGAGCTCCCCCACACATTTCCTTTTCCTTGTGCTCGTGGTGATGAACCTGGTCGGCGGTTTCCAGGCTCTGGGCACGCTGATGGTGGTTGGCATCATGCTTTTACCCGCGATTACCGCGCGCTTCTGGGCCCAAGACATTTCGAATCTGATTGTCGTGGCAGTTGCCGCGGCTTTTGCCGCAAGTTTCATCGGCCTGCTGCTCTCCTACTACGCCAATCTGCCCACCGGCCCAGCGATCATCCTCACTAGCGGCGTCGGCTATCTCATCTCCGTGCTCATCGGCATGCAGGGCGGCCTCTTATGGCAGGTCATGCCGCGCAAACATTTGGAAGCTTGATTGCAAGGAAGGAGTTCTCGCCATGAACCGACGTATTTTTTTCGTTGCTGCGGCAGCCTTTGCCGCAATGCTCGGCGACTCGGCCGGAGGGCAAGCTGCCGAGCCGATGAAGGTCTCGGCCTCGTTCAGCATCCTTGGCGATATGGTGAAGCAGGTCGGCGGCGATCGCGTGGAAGTGTTCACCTTTGTCGGACCGAACGGCGACGCTCACGTCTATGAGCCCACGCCCGCGGATGCGAAGGAGCTGTCCGAGTCGAAGATCCTCTTTATCAACGGCCTCGGCCTTGAGGGCTGGATGACGCGGCTCGAAAAATCGTCTGGCTTCAAGGGGACCGTAGTGACCGCAAGCAAGGGCGTCGCCCCGCGCAAGATGGTCGAGGATGAGAAGACCATCACAGACCCCCATGCCTGGCAGAGCCTCGCCAACGGCAAGATCTACGTCGCCAATATCCGCGACGCCCTGATTGCCGCCGATCCTGACGGAAAGGCCGCCTATGAGGCCAATGCACAGAAATTCCTCGACGGCATTGCTGAAATGGAGACGAAGGTGAAAGCGGCGATCGCCAAGCTTCCGCCCGAGCGCCGCAAGATCATCACCACCCATGACGCCTTCGGCTATTTCGCCGCCGGTTACGGCCTGGAGGTCATCGCCCCGGAGGGCGTGAGCACCGAGAGCGAGGCGTCGGCCAAGGACGTGGCCAAGATCATTACCCAGATCAAGGCGGAGAAAATCCCGGCGGTGTTCCTGGAGAACGTCACCGACAGCCGGCTGCTCGACCAAATCTCCAAGGAGACCGGCGCCAAGATCGGCGGCACGCTGTTTTCCGACGCGCTGTCCGATCCCTCGGGCCCGGCTGGGACCTATCTCGACATGTTCCGCAACAATATCGAGACCCTGTCGGAGGCGCTGTCGTCTTAACGGCCACGTTCTTAATCAACGGAGACGCATGAGTTGGCGCCCCCGGGGCGGGGGAGCCAACTCAAATCAGGGTTGGTGGTCATGGAACAGACCAAACCGCGTGACAACGGGTGCTTCTTTCTCGTTCCGAGTTCGAGGCATTGAAACTCGATCGGGAGAGCCATGCATCCGCTACAAGCACCGAGGCTACGTCAAGCCCTCAAAATCCCCAATGTGCAGCGAATGGCCGACCTCTTCGCGGTGTCGTCCTCCGGCATTTGCATGGTCCATTGCTTGGCGACGCCGGTCTTGCTGCTCTTTCTGCCGGTTCTGAGTGCCAGCGTCCTCAGCGGCGATAAGTTCCATGCGGCCATTCTGTGGTTCATCTTGCCAACCTCACTCGTCGTTGACCTTGGGCTGCTGGCGGCACAAGGATCGGTACGTGGCTGCTCTTTGCGCGATCGGTCTTGCCGTCATCCTTGTTGCGGCGCGATTTGGCGACGGGCTCTTTGGAGAAATCGGTGAAAGGATTCTGACGACTGCCGGCAGAGCTTCACTTTAATTGCCGGCCACTTCCGCAACTTCAATCTGTGTCGAGCGCAGCCTGCGAGGTGATCTTCCCGCGGGTCTTCTGTTAGCCTCTCCTGGCGAACGGAGGTCCGTTCCAAAAGTTACACAATGAGGCCTCTAAGGCTTGGGTAATTCCTTTCGGACCAAGTTGTTTTTGGATTTCCTCGTACATCGCTCCAAGCTTGAGCCGACCCGCAGCCACCTCTTTTTGAAGCGACTTGGCAAGGTCGAGTGGAAGGGAGTACGCACCATTGGTCGTCATGTTCGCATCGGCGACATAAAGTTCGCCAGCTTTGACCTCGGGATGTCCATTCATGGCGTTGCCGAGGGAAGGACTACGGCAATCAGCAAAGCCTTCGCCTGGTCCTTGACGGACAAGATCGGTTCACTGGATAGGACCAAAAAGGTGAAAGTGTCGCTGCTCGAGTCCGTAGGAACGCACGTCGTCTTGGTATAGTTGACGAGCATGTTCGCGTAGCCTTGGACCCCGTCGCAAATCACTTGCTGACTGAAGACGAGTTGCCCTGCCATCAGGAACGGGATCAAAACCAACAGAGCAATGTAGCGGATGCCGACATCAGCAAAACGCGTGCGAGGGCGCTCATGGTCGCTTGCGAGGTCCTCATCAGGGGCGCCGCGACTGCCTGCTTGCTTGCGGCATTCCCGGCCATGGCCAGCGACGTTTCCACGTCCGAATTCCTGAGTCACGGCGAGGCTGCTCCCGAACCGTGCAAAGAAGGTCCTTGCTTACGTCAAGTTTCTGGCAGAAGGCGGGCTCTTGGACCAGTGCGTCATGCAACGGCCCGCGCCGACGTTGCGGCAAAACTCATCGGATGGATGCGCGACCATCCTGAATATGCTGAGAAGGACTGGGTCGATTGCCTCGACGACGCTATCTCCACGCTCAAGCTGTGCAATCCCTGAGAGCTGCGCCTTGCAACAGCTCCACGCCACGCCTGGTGAAGGCCTGGCACGCGAGACGATTTGGGCTGCGTTTCGCGATTGTAGCGCTTTCCCTGGTTGTCTGCGGAACATGCCTTGCTCAGGTGCAAAAGGAACGCGAATTTCAGGAATGCCCGGAATGTCCGGTCATGGTGGGGATCCCAGCCGGCAGATTCGTGATGGGAAGCCCACGCACCGAGAACGGGCGCTTTGACTCCGAAGGCCCGCAGCACGAGGTCGCGATCAAGGCCTTTGCCCTCGGCAAATACAATGTCACAAGCGAGCAATTTCTCGCCTTCCTGAGGGAGACCGGTTACCAGCCACCGGCCTGCAACTCGATCTTGGACATGAAATGGAATTCTCCAGGCCACGGCCGGGCCTATGCACCCTATTCCGGGGAGCCGCCGCGTTGGCCGGCTGTGTGCCTCGATTGGCACGACGCGGAAAAATATATCGCGTGGTTGAACGACAAGGTCCGCATCGCCCATCCGGCGATAGATCATACAAAGGGCCTCTATCGTTTGCCGACCGAAGCCGAATGGGAATATGCCGCGCGCGCCGGCACGACCACGGCGCGCTGGTGGGGCAATGACATTGGCGTCGGCAAGGCCAATTGCAACGGTTGCGGCAGCAAGTGGGACAATCGGCTATTGTCCGATGTCGACAGTTTTGCTCCCAATCCCTTCGGGCTCTACGGCATGCTCGGCAACGCCTGGCAATGGACAGCCGATTGTTGGCACCCTAATTACCTAGATGCGCCCGAAGACGGTAGCGCGTGGATCGAGGAAAACTGCGACAAGCACGTCATCCGCGGCGGCTCCTGGGACCGGCTACCGATTTTTATACGCTCTGCAGCGCGGAGCGGCAGCGGCCGCAACGGTGGAGACTATGATTACTCCGCTCTTGCCGGCTTCCGCGTTGCCAGAGATCTCCCTTGACGTCCGCTCCGAACGCTTCTCGCAACTATCGCAACGCGTCTCTTGGGTTCAGATAGAGCACCATGTCCATCAGGCCTTGGTAATGGCCGGCAGGCAGCGAGAGCGGCGATGACAAGAGCACTGCGTTGCGGGCACTGACCGCGATCTCGCGATAGGCAGGGTCGCTTGTGCGCGCGGACTCGACGATTTCGGCCTTTAGCACCACACCCTCGCTGGTCATTTCCACATGGATCGGCACCGACAAGTCGCTATTCCCTAATGTCGCCAAGTCCAAATTCCAGCGGCGTTCGACTTGGGCGCGGATGTAGTCCTTCACACTGAACGGTCCCTCTCGTCCGGATCCTATGTCGTCATTCGTAGCCACCCTGTCCGGCCTCGCGGCGCCGTTCTCCTGGTTCGCCGTGATCGCATCTGGCTGGCGCAGCCTTGCCAAAGCCTCGAGCTTGGCCTGCAGTTCGTTTTCGTCGGTGCGGGAAGGTTCCGGCGATGGCATAACGGCGTCCCGCGTCGGGTCTGATGGTGGCCGAGCGACATTGGTTTGGGGCAAATCGGCTACTTGCTGCTGTGTCGGCGCGGGCGCACTTTGCTGCGTCAGCTCGACCTCGACCGGCACGATTTCGAGGCCGCCCTCTGATCCCTCGCCGCCGAACATCCCCACGACGAAAAGCAGAAGTAGGATAAGGCCATGCAGGACCACGGAAAGAGCAAGACCTGTGGCGCTGTTCGCGCGTTCACCCTCGCTAGCAGGGCTGGCCAGCAAGGGCCCTTCGTCCACCCGAAGGTTCATGGTCCCATCTTGGTTCATGGTCCAATCTTAACGTACTTCCCCGCGCGCCGCCTAATCTAGCCCGCCATCCCGCGTGGCAGCGACTGCGGCCTGGCGCCCGGCCTCCCCCGCAAGCAATGAGCGGGATAAGATTGACTGCATGATGACTGCCAATAAAGCGCGATGGGTGCGGCTGTCTGGCGGGGCCGCTATTGTCGCGATCGTCATCGCCTCGCTGATTCCTGCCAAGGTGCAATTGCGCACGGGCCTGCCTTGGCAAGTTGAAAACTTCCTCGCATATTTCCTCGCCACATCGATCTTCTGCCTCGCCTGGCCACTACCCTTCCTCGTGGTGGTAACGCGAATGGCTTTTGCCGGCGTACTCGAGGCCCCTGCAAGGTTTGACGCCGGACCGCGTGCCGGACCTTCCTACCGCATTGAGCGGCGTCGGCGATGTCCTGGCCGCGGCGCTTTTAGCCAAGCTCCTGATCAAAGCGAAGAAGCTTGCGCTGGCGCGGCCCAAGCAAATCTGAGTATCCTGGAGCCATGCAGAGTTCCGCGCGCCGGCGCTCAATACCGGTCGATATTGGTGGCGTTGTTGTCGGCGGGACCGCACCCATCGTGGTGCAGTCCATGACCAACACCGACACCGCCGATGTCGACGCCACGGTGGCGCAAGTCGCGGCCCTTGCTCGCGCAGGCTCCGAGCTCGTACGCGTCACCGTGGACCGCGAAGAGGCCGCCGCCGCCATTCCTCACATTCGCGAGCGCTTGGATGCCCGTGGGCCCGACGTGCCCCTCATCGGCGACTTCCATTATAACGGCCACACGCTGCTCGCCGCGCACCCGGCTTGCGCCGAGGCGCTGGCCAAATACCGCATCAATCCCGGCAATGTCGGCTTCAAGGACAAGCGCGACAAGCAATTCTCGGCGATCATCGAGATTGCGCTCAAGAACGACAAGCCGGTGCGCATCGGCGTGAACTGGGGAAGCCTCGACCACGATCTGCTCACCCGCCTCATGGACGAGAACGCGAAGCTGCCGGAGCCCAAGGACGCTCGCGCGGTGATGCATGAGGCGATCACGCAGTCCGCATTGCTCAGCGCCAAACGCGCCGTCGAGCTTGGGCTCGGCCCCGACAAGATCGTGCTCTCCGCCAAGGTCAGCGCCGTGCAGGACTTGATCCAGGTCTATGCCATGCTCGCCGCGCGCTCAGACCTTGCGCTGCATCTCGGCCTCACCGAGGCCGGCATGGGGTCAAAGGGCATCGTCGCCTCTTCCGCCGCGCTCGCCGTGCTCCTGCAACAAGGCATCGGCGACACCATCCGCATTTCGCTCACGCCGGAGCCCAAGGGCGACCGCACGCTTGAGGTGAAGGTGGCACAGGAGCTGCTGCAGAGCATGGGCTTCAGGAGCTTCGTGCCGCTCGTTGCCGCCTGCCCCGGCTGCGGACGCACCACTTCCACCACGTTCCAAGAGCTTGCCCGCGACATCCAGGATTTCATCCGCGACTCCATGCCCGAATGGAAGCGCCGCTATCCTGGCGTGGAAACTCTGACCGTCGCGGTGATGGGCTGCATCGTGAATGGCCCCGGCGAGTCGAAGCACGCCGATATCGGCATCTCGCTCCCCGGCACCGGCGAGGCCCCCGCAGCGCCGGTGTTCATCGACGGCAAGAAGGTGGTGACCTTGCGCGGACCTGGCGCCGCGGCCGAGTTCAAGCAGATGGTGCTCGACTATATCGAGCGGAGATTCGGTCGGGTCGGGCGAAGCCGCACCGCCGCGGAGTAACCGCCCGCGCTCGTCCCTCTTCTCGCAGGCTAGTTCTGAACGGCGTCGCCGACCAACCGGACGGTGAGCGCGATCACCGGTGACGTTGAAGAAGAACGCCACGATGCCATGGACCGTCACGGTCCGGCGAATCCGCTTCGAGCTCACTTCCACGTCGGAGACCTGAGTGGCCGTGCCGATGGAAAAGGCCAAATAGACGAAGTCCCAATAATCTGGCTCGGGGTCGCGAGGAAAAATCAAGCCACCGCCTGCTCTGCCATGCTCTGAGTAGCATTCGTGCGCGTAATTGAGCGCATGTGGATGAAGGCCCAGGACAGCATGATCGTCACCAACAGAAAGATGAGGCCCGGTGCGGAGAACGTCTCGTCCCTGGTCGCGTATTCGAGCCAAGCGAACACGGCGCCGACGCTGGCCGTTGCGCTGACGACGGTCAGCACCAGGATGGCGAAGCTGCCTTCATCTTGAGCATTGCCGGTGGATCTGCGCGACGTCGCTGCTGGTAATCATCCAAAACGCGAGGCTGAGATAGAGCGCAACGCCGACGTCCCAACCGACCAGGATTCGGGTCACGCCGCGAAACTCGTCTGAGTACATCGGCAGCAGCGCCACGACGCTAACACCAACGAGGATCGACACAAGGAGCCTCAGCCGCGCGAAGAGGATGCGGAGAGGCATCGGCCATTTCCTCTTCGGCGTGAGTTTGGCCTCGGTCATGACTCCGTGTTCCCCGATTCGATGGAGCGCTCAAGCCCGGCGCGATGCGATGAAGCGCGCGGCGTCTTTCAGAGTGGCGCCTCTGTCCCCGAAGGGCGCCAGCGCCGCTTCGGCGTCGTCGACGAGCGCCTTGAGTCGCGCCCGAGCAGCGTCGATGCCGAGCAGAGCGACGAGTGTTGCCTTGCCGCGGCCAGCATCCTTGCCCGCCGCCTTTCCCATTGCCGCCGCGTCGCCTTCCGCGTCGAGCAGATCGTCGGCGAGCTGGAACGCCTGACCGAAGGCTGAGGCGTAGGCCGCAAGCGCGCCCCTCGAAACGGCATCGGCGCGCCCAAGCACGGCGCCGGCGTCGCAGGCGAAGGCGAACAGAGCGCCGGTCTTCATCGCCTGCATCTTCGCCACCTCCATCGGACCGACGCTCTGCCCTTCCGCCGCAAGGTCGAGCGCCTGGCCTCCGGCCATGCCATGCACGCCGGCGGCCTGAGCAAGCAACCCGATAAGCTCGACGCGCACGCCGGCATCATGGTGCGTGCTCGGCCGGCTTAAAATATCGAAAGCAAGCGTGAGCAGTGCATCGCCGGCAAGGATCGCGGTTGCCTCGCCAAAGGCGATATGCGCCGTTGGGCGCCCGCGCCGGACCGTATCGTCATCCATGGACGGAAGATCGTCATGCACTAGGGAATAACAATGCACGCATTCGAGTGCGGCGCCGGGGTCGAGCGCCGCCTCCTCCGCTACGCCGAAGAGCCGCGCCGATTCGATGAGCAGAAAAGGCCTCAACCGCTTGCCGCCGCCAAGTACCGCATAGCGCATGGCCTCGATCAATCGGGCCTGGCCTGAAGCTATCGATTCCGGCTCAAGCAGCGCATCGAGGCGCTCCTCGATGATGTTGGCGACGCGATCGAGCTCTTGGGTCAGGGCCATGCTTCAGGACGTGGGAATTGGCAGCTCGGTGGCTCGTGGCGAGAGGAGCCTAATACCACGTTGCTCCAGTCGGCAACCGGAGGGTACAAGGCCTTCCGCACGGCGATTCAGGCAGCGATGGGCGCAAAGAAACCGGCAAAACGTCGACATCCCTGGCTTAGGCGCGTGGGCATCGTGGTCCTCCTGATGATGGCGGGCCTTCTCCTTTCCATCATCGCCTTCCGCTTCGTCAACCCGCCCATCACTCCGGTGATGATCGCGGAAAAGCTCAAGGGCACGACGCTCCAACAGCGCTGGGTGCCGCTCGACGATATGGCCCCCGACCTTCCGCTTGCGGTGATCGCAAGCGAGGACGGCCGCTTCTGCGTCCATTGGGGCGTGGACTGGGGGGCGGTGAAGGATGCGGTCGAGGAGGCCAAGCGTGGGCATCGCAGCTTCCGCGGCGCAAGTACCATCCCCATGCAGACTGCGAAGAACCTCTATCTGTGGACGGACCGCAGCTATGTGCGCAAGGTGCTCGAAGTGCCGCTCGCTTATCTCCTCACCGCGTTGTGGCCCAAGCAGCGCGTTATCGAGGTGTATCTGAACGTCGCGCAATGGGGGCCAGGCATTTTCGGGGCGGAGGCGGCAAGCCAGCACTACTTCCACAAAAGCGCGTCGGAACTCACCCGAAAGGAGGCGTTGCTGCTCGCTGCGACGCTGCCGAGCCCGCGCACGCGCAATCCAGGCAAGCCGAGCCCAAGAATGCTAAGGATCGCCAAGTCAGTGGAGCGGAGAATGCCGATCCTTGCCTCGCGCTCAACCTGCGTCGTGCCGCAAATCAACCGCCAATCGGCCTCTGGCCAGCGCCCGGGTTAGCCACTATAAGGGCGCTCACTCAAGACGCTCGCGAATATCCTGTGGCCTTTTCAAGGGTTGGACCATGGCTGTACCCAAGAGAAAAACCTCGCGCATGAAGCGGGGCAACCGGCGCTCCCACGATGCGCTTTCGGCGCCGGCTTACGTCGAGGACAAGGACTCAGGCGAACTTCGCCGCCCGCATCATATCGATTTGAAATCCGGCAAATATCGGGGCCGGCAAGTGCTCGCCGTCAAGGAAGAGGCTTAAGCCAGCCGAACTCCGGGGAACTTCTCGGCTAGTTCGAGGGTAAAGACCCCATGGTGATCGTCGAGCCGGAGGGGAAGATCGTCCGCCACTATCGGCGGACGAGCTGGCTCTCGTCGGTCCCGCTGCTCGCCTTCGTGGTCATTGCCTATGTCGCCTTTGCCGCCGCCGGCGCCGATTTTGTGCTGACGCGATTCACAGTGCCGATGCCATCAGGTGGGGCGTGGCAAATCTCGCTCGGCGACATGATGCTCGCCTTCTCGCTCTTCGTGCTGTTCTTCGAGGTCCTCAAGTCGACACGGACTGGCGGCAATTCGGTTGTCGATCACGCCCTATCAATGATCGTGTTCGTTGTGTGCCTGATCCTGTTTCTGGTCTGGCCGCCCGCAGCCACGTCCCTGTTCTTCCTGATCATGCTCACGACCCTGGTCGACGTCATCGCCGGCTTCTCGGTCACCATCCGGACGGCGCGCCGCGACTACGCTGTCGGTAGCGACAGCTAAACCCCGCATTCCTATTGGCCTTCGCAAAGCAAGGCCCGGGACACGCCCCCGGGCCTTGTCTTGACGCAGCAGCAGCGAACTCAATTGCAGCCATCGTCTCCGTACGAGCCGCCGGTATAACCGTCGTCGTAGACTTCATCCTCACCTGCATCGGCGCCAGCATAGTCGCCGTAGCCGTAGCGCTGGGCGGCGCGGACATAGGCAAGCTCGACTTCGCGGTCACTGGCGTCGCTCGCGGTCGCGGCCGGCGTCTCGCTCGTCGCCACGATCGCCGGTGCTTTTCACCCCTCACCCTTTCCGCCATGCGAGTTGCCGCTGACAAGATCGCGGCGGAAAGCCCTCTCCCGCAGGGGGAGAGGGGAAACAAACGCG
>DASZGQ010000032.1:0-3510 GCA_035938735.1 Methyloceanibacter sp. | reverse complement strand
ACCGGCACGGCCCGCGTGATGGCGGTCGCCTGGAGCAAGGACAAGGTGGGCCACGCCACGGCCGATGTCCTCATCCGCGATCCTGTCGTTCTCACTGCTACCCTCCCGCGCTTCATGCTCCTCGGGGACAAGAGCACGGTGCGCCTCGACTTTGACAATGTGGAAGGCGAGGCTGGCGGCTATCATCTGGTGGTCGCCACCGAGGGTCCCTTCAAGCTGGACGGCGGCGACAAGACGATCACGCTCGACGCGAAGAAGCGGGCGGCCTTGAGCCTGCCGGTCACGGCGACGGGAGTTGGCGCGGGGCAGATTTCCGTGAGCATCATCGGACCCGGCGGTTTTGCCCTCGAGCGGCACTATGCGCTCAACGTGAAGCCATCCACGCAGATCATCGCGCGGCGCACGGTGAAGCCGCTCGATCTTGGCCAGAACCTGACGCTGACCTCCGATATCTTCGCCGACCTCGTGCCCGGCACCGGAGCCCTAGCGCTCTCCATATCGCCTTCCGCCTCGCTCGACGTGGCGACGCTCATCGCGGCACTCGATCGTTATCCGCTCGGCTGCACCGAGCAGATCGTGAGCCGCGCGCTGCCGCTGCTCTATGTCAACGAGCTATCAGAGCAGCTCCACCTTGCCATTGACACCAGCATCGAGGAGCGCATCTCAGGCGCCATCGAGACGGTGCTGTCGCGCCAGGGACCGGAAGGCGCCTTCGGTCTGTGGGCGCCGGGCGGCGACGATGCCTGGCTTGACTCCTATGTGACCGACTTCCTAACCCGCGCTCGCGCGCGCGGCTATTCCGTCTCCGACGAGGCGTTCAAGCTCGCACTCGACCGCTTGCGCAACTATGTGAGTACGGCGCCGGACGTCGCGACGGACGGCGGGCTCGCGCTTGCCTATGCCCTTTACGTGCTTGCCCGCAACGGCGCAGCACCCGTGGGCGATCTCCGCTACGTGGCCGACACCAAGATCAACGACCTCAAGACGGCGGCGGCGCGGGGCCAGATGGCGGCGGCGCTCGCCATGCTCGGCGATCGCGTGCGCGCGGAGAAGACCTTCGATGCAGCGCTCGCCGCGCTGCTAAAGCAACCGCAGGTTGCCTACGGTCGCACCGACTATGGCTCGGCCTTGCGCGATGCCGCCGTTGTGGTGACGCTTGCGGCGGAAGGCAACGCGCCGAAGCCCATGCTGATCAACGCCACCTCGCGCATCGACCCGGCCCGCCAGCTCGCGAGCTTCACCTCCACCCAGGAAGATGCCTGGCTCGTGCTCGCCGCGCGCGCGCTCGGCAAGCAGGGCGTAAACCTCACCGCCACGACGGGCAGCGAACAGGTCACCTATTCGGGCCCGCTCTATATCACCTACGGCGAGAGCAACCTCAAGCAGAACGCTATCACGATCACCAACCGTGCCGATGCCCCGGTGCAGGCGGTCGTTACCGTGACCGGTGCGCCGGTTTCGCCCGAGCCCGCCGCCGATCATGGCTTCAAGATCGAGCGGACGTTCCACACACTCGACGGCGAGGATGCCGATCCGGCGCAAGCCAAGCAGAACCAGCGCTTCGTCGTGCTGCTCAAGGTGACCGAGCCGCAGCCGCAATTCGCGCGCGTCGCGCTCACCGACTACCTGCCGGCCGGATTTGAGATCGACAACCCACATCTCGTATCATCAGGCGATACGGGCACGCTGTCTTGGCTCTCGGACGCCGCCACGCCGGCCTATACAGAGTTCCGCGACGACCGCTTCACGGCGGCATTCGACCGCGGCAGCAAGGATTCGCCGACCTACACGGTCGCCTATGTGGTGCGCGCGGTATCGCCCGGAACTTACGTGCTACCACAGGCGCAGATCGAGGACATGTATGTCCCCGACCGCTTCGGCCGCACCAGCACCGGCACCGTCACGATTCAGCCCGCACAATGATCGGAGCGGTGGATGACAAAAAGAATTGAGGACCAACCCCCTGAAACGGGAGCAACGAGAACGCCTTCCAGAAGGCTCCTCGATGCACGGCCCCAACGGACGGCGAGGCGATCGAGCATGCCGAGCAAGCAGAAGCCGCCGCGCTGACAGCGAGCAAGGTTGCGTGACGCGCCTAGGGCGTTGGTGCAAGGAAAACCTGCTTTACACGCCGGGCTCTCGGGGTTAGCGCTGCTGCATGAGCCCAATGCAAGGGGGCTTGCACTTCATTCTGCTAGGTTTGGTGTCAGCTAGCCTTTGTCTGGCAAGCACGCAGCACACCGCTGCCGCCCAAAAGAAACAACAAGGGGAAGAGTTGACATACTTGGCAGGTCTTAAAGGGCGCTGCGTGAAGCTTCAGATCAATAAACTGGATGCTAGTGACCAATGCAAAGGCTTGGTGCTAAACACGGCGTACACAAGTGGAAGGTCAGGCTTCTATTTTGTGACCGAGGACGGTGCAGCCTTGACCTTCTCAGGGGACGGCAAAGCCCAAGTGAAGAAAAGTGAGGATGACGTGGTCCAACCCGTTGACGTTGTCATCTTCACATATAAGGGCAAAAGCAACCGCAGCCCGGCGGTGGGAGCATGTAGCTTTTCTAACCCCAACAAAGGAACGGCAACAGTCCACTGCAAAGCCGACACCGGAGGGGAGCAGTTCGAAGCCGAGTTTGTGTCGGATGGATCGCCGCCGAGACCGCTCAGACCCTAAGTTGGTCAGCACCGACGGACGCCGACATAAGGCGGTGGAGCGACTTCAGAGATAGCGATGAAGACCAAGGTTGCTGAAATGCGAGAGGTCGGCACGGTCAGTATTCGTCCACGTCACCGCGCTTCCCGCCGGCAGCGTCTTGACCGCGGGCGACAAGGTCTCGTTCGAGGTCAAGGACGGCGGCCTCGGCAAGAAGGCCGCGAGCGTTCAGCTCGCTGCCGCCGAGAGGATCAATGACCGCCCACGTTGCTGACAGCGTCCTTGATAAATGGCCTATTGACGAACGGTGCCTTTCTTCGAGCGTCATGGGGAAAACGTAACAGTCTCGCCATTCACCTCGATGCTGAATTCGAGCACATTAGCGCACCCCGCCAAAATTACGATTGTGTCGCCAAATTTGTGCTCGCCTTGATAACCAGCAGACGCATGACAATTTCCGCGATTGATTGTGGCGTTTCCGATGGTGGCCTTATCGACGGCAACGGCGCAATCAATTTCCGACCCATACTCGCCCCATACCGACGTGCTACAGCGCAATGGGCTATCTTCCGCGTAAGCCAACGCCGGCAACAAACAAAACATGGCCGCGATGAATGGTTTGATCATGCTGCCTCCCTTTCTTGCTCGGGTGTCATCGCAATGGTTCTGGGAACAATCGAAGCTGACCCCGAACTTGGAAGCGACCCTTGGCCTTATCGCCTTGGGACAATGTTCAATGGGTTTGCAGATCGTGGCTGCCGTGAAACTTGGCGATGCGATGATCTAATACCGGACCATTCGGCGCATAGGTTCCTAACAAGCGCCTTGGCGTCTTGCGGAAGCTGAAGCTTGCCCTGGAC
>DASZGQ010000031.1:0-2151 GCA_035938735.1 Methyloceanibacter sp. | reverse complement strand
CATCGGCGTCACGGTCGGGGTGGTTCTGCTGCCTGAGCTCAGCCGCCACTTGCGCTCCGGCGATCACGGGGCGGCAATCGAGAGCGGGAACCGGTCGCTCGAAACCGCGCTGCTGCTGACGCTCCCGGCCGCTGTCGCGCTGTTCGTCGCCGCGCATCCAATCGTGCGCGTTCTGTTCGAGCGCGGCGCTTTCACCGCTATCGATGCGCACTCGACCGCCGCCATGCTTGCCGCGCTAGCTCCTGGACTGCCCGCGTTCGTGCTGATCAAGGTGTTCCATCCGGGCTTCTTTGCCCGCGAGGATACCAAGACGCCGATGATCTATGCGGGAATCGGCATGACGGCGAACGTCGCGCTCGCGCTGCTTCTGTTCGTGGTCCTCGGCTCAGTGGGCATCGCCATCGCCACCACGCTCGCCGGCTGGCTTCAGGTGGTGCTGCTCGCCGCGACCTTGCGCGAGCGCAAGGAATTTGTCTTCGACCGGACCTTTGCGCGCCGCTTCCCCGCCATTTGCGTCGCGAGCCTGATCATGGGTGCCGTGGTGTGGGCGCTTGCTCATGGCTTTGCCGCGTGGTTCGAGCCGGTGAGTGGAGCGGTGATACAGGTCACTTCGCTGATCCTGCTCGTCGGCTCTGGGCTTGCAGTTTATGCAGGCGCTGCGGCCCTGCTAGGCGCCTTCGACGCCAAGTCGTTGTTGCAAAGGCTCGGCGCAGGTTAAGACCCTGGAACCGGAAAGGGTTGTCCGCCTCATGGTGCGGCGCTACCTTGCACTGCACTTAGATCGGGGGATCAATCGTCATGCAAGGCCGCCCGCGCCGGAGCGTACTCTATATGCCGGCCTCCAATGAGCGCGCGCTGGAGAAGGCCAAGTCGCTTCCCGCCGACGCGCTCATCTTCGACCTCGAGGACGCGGTTGCGCCGGACGACAAGCCCCGCGCCCGCCGCCAAGCCTCTGCCGCGGTCAAGAATGGCGGCTATGGCGGAAGGGAAGTGGTCATCCGTGTCAATGCGCTCGAGACCCCCTGGGGCACTGAGGACATTCTTGCCGCCTGCGACGCCAAACCGGACGCGATTCTCGTGCCGAAGGTCGTCCATGCCGGCGACATCGTCAGCGTCGCAAAGATCCTGCAAGGGGTGCATGCCCCGGAGAAGATCCGGCTGTGGGCCATGATGGAGACCCCCATGGCGATCCTCAACGCGCGCAGCATCGCCGCCGCCGCCGTCTATGCGGAGAACCGGCTCAGCTGCCTCATCATGGGCACCAACGACCTCCTCAAGGAGTCCCGTGCCCGCGCGCTGCATGGACGCTTCGCCGTGGTGCCTTGGCTTGCCTTGACGATCCTCGCCGCGCGGGCCTATCGCCTCGACATCATCGACGGCGTGTTTAACGACTTCAAGGACGAGCAAGGCCTGCGCGAGGAGTGCGAACACGGGCGGACGCTCGGCATGGACGGCAAGAGCCTGATTCACCCAAGCCAGATCGCGCGATGCAACGAGATCTTCTCGCCCACTGAGGAAGAGGTGGACTGGTCACGGAAAGTGATCGATGCGTTTGGCCAGCCCGAGAACATTAACAAGGGCGTCATCGTCGTCGAGGGGCGCATGGTCGAGCGGCTGCATTTCGCCATGGCCCAGCGCACCGTGGCCATCGCGGAGCAGATTCGCGACATGGAGGCGGCCTGCGCCTAGGAGGCGCTTGCGCTCGACCTTGCCTCAAGCCATAACGCGCGGGCTTCCTCAAGGGGCAGGAGAATGGCACCCACCAAGACCCGCGTGTTCTCTGGCGTCCAGCCCACCGGCAATCTGCATCTCGGCAACTATCTCGGCGCCATCACGCGCTTCGTGGCGCTCCAGGCCGAGCACGATTGCCTTTATTGCGTGGTCGATCTTCACGCCATTACCGTGTTCCAGGATCCCGTCGAGCTCACGGGCAACACCCGCGAGGTAACGGCGGCCTTCATTGCTTCCGGCATCGATCAGAAGCGCCACATCGTGTTCAATCAGAGCCAGGTGTCAGGTCACGCGGAGCTTGCCTGGATCTTCAATTGCGTGGCGCGGGTCGGCTGGCTCAACCGCATGACCCAGTTTAAGGAGAAAGCCGGCAAGGATCGCGAGAATGCCTCGGCTGGGCTCTACGTCTATCCGAACCTG
>DASZGQ010000030.1:0-2361 GCA_035938735.1 Methyloceanibacter sp. | reverse complement strand
GCAATGAACAGGCGATGAAAGGCAAGCGCCTCAGGCCGAAGCGCCAACTCCAAAAGCCTTCGTCCAAATGCGTGCAGTCCTTCCTCAACGTCTTGCGGCGGGGAGGCGAACACGTGAAGATTTCCGATTTGCTCCCCGATGAAGCGCTCTAGGGCGCCGACGAACAACGCCGCCTTGTCAGGATAGCGGGTATAAATGAAACGCTTGGCGACCCCCGAGTGGCGGGAAATTTCATCGATGGAGGCGCCGTCCCAGCCTTTCTCCAGGAACAGGCGGGTTGCGGCCACAAGAAGGCTTAGATGCCGCCGCTCGGCTTCCTGCCGGGTTGGCCGGCCTCCGGGCCCACGCTTGAATGAGCTCGGCTCGAGTCTCTGATTGGGCATTTGACCGGTTCTTTCCTTTACAGCTTCCGATTGCTGCCAAAGGTCGAAAATGATAATGCAACGGTATATCCTCGTTGCACAAGGTCAAGTCTGTGAACCAACGCGTCCTCCTTGCAGTCGCGATTTTAGTGATGGCCGGCGCGGGCTGGTGGTGGCAGACCCGCATTCTCCTGCCGACCGAGTGGCAAGGCTATGCTGAGGCTGACTTTGTGAAGGTCGGCCCGACCCTGCAGGGGCTCCTCACATCCCTTTTTGTCGAGCGAGGTGCTAAAGTCGCCTGTGGAGCGCCGCTCTTCGACCAGGACGACATCGCCGACCGGGCCGCCGTTGACCAGGCCACGCGGCAGCTGACGCAAGCGGAAAGGCAGCTCGTCAATCTCCAGTCTGGCGGCAAGCCCACCGAGATTCAACAGGCTGAGGCAAACCTCGTAGATGCGCAGGCCGCACGCGACAAGCTTAGGCTAGATCTCCAGCGGACCGAGAAGCTTCTCCTGTCAGGCAACGCATCGGTGCAGCTCGCCGACCAGCAGCGAGCCGATCTGCGATCCGCCAGCGCCAAGGTGCAAGCGCTCGAAGCCGCGCTTGCGCAATTGCGCGCCCCGCTTGGACGCGAGCACGAAATCAGGTCGCAGGAGGCGGCCATCGAGGCCGCGCGCGCTGCTGTGGCCATGGCGCAATGGCGATTCGACCAGCGCCATGTCAAGGCGCCGGCCGCCGGGGTTGTCGCGGACGTGCTTGCCCGCCCCGGCGAAACACTGCCCGCCGGAGGGCCGGTGGTTTCATTGTTGCCGCCAGAGAACATCTTCGTGCGATTTTTCGTGCCCGAGCAAATGCTCGCCGAGATTCATTACGGCGAGAAAGTTAGGCTCGTTTGCGATAATTGCCGGGCCGACCTCACCGCGACGATTTCTTTTATCTCGCCCCAGGCCGAATACACGCCGCCGGTCATCTATAGCGAGTCAAGCCGGGCGAAGCTTGTTTATAGGGTCGAGGCCAGGCCGCCGCTGCAAAAAGCCCCACTGCTCAACCCGGGCGAGCCAGTCGCCGTGCGGCCGATTGCGATGGATGGCTCGCGATGACAGACTTCATCATCGACGTTCATGACCTAAAGAAGAGTTTTGGAACCCGCAGGGTCGTCAACGGGCTCAATTTGCAGGTGAAAGGCGGCGAGATCTGCGGTTTTCTCGGCGCCAACGGCAGCGGCATCCGCATGCTGTGTGGCCTTCTCGTCCCCGATGGCGGGAGCGGCACCTGCCTCGGACACGACATCATCCGCGAGGCCTCGCTGATCCGTCGCGAGGTCGGCTACATGACGCAGAAGTTCAGCTTGTACGAGGACCTCACGGTCCGCGAAAACCTCGACCTGGTCGCGAGCGTGTACCAAATGGCCAACCCGCGCGAGGCGGTCACTGGCCTCATGGAGGAAATGGGGCTTGCCGATCGTCGTGACCAGTTGGCTGGAGAGCTCTCGGGCGGCTGGAAGCAGCGGCTCGCGCTCGCCGCTTGTGTCTTGCACCAGCCAAAGCTCCTGCTGCTCGACGAGCCGACAGCGGGAGTTGACGCCAAGGCACGTCGCGAGTTCTGGGACCTGATCCACGACATGGCCGGCGAGGGCCTGACCACGCTTGTCTCGACCCACTACATGGACGAAGCGGAAAGATGCAAGACCGTCGTCTATCTTGCTAACGGGCGGATCGTCGTACAAGGTGGGGCGGACGACGTCGCCGCTCATTCAGCACTCGTAATCTTCGAGGCGAGGGGCGAAGATCTTGACACGGCGTCGCGGCATTTGCGCCGCACGCCCGGAGTCGAGGCGGCTGCCGTGTTCGGGCGCGCTCTGCGTATTGCAGGGACGGACCGCGCGGCGCTCGAAATAGCCATCCACTCTGGCCAGAGAGGCGCCCTTGTCTGGCACGAAGTCGAGCCACGCCTCGAAGACGTATTCATCCACATGCTGAGCGTGAAGGGAGAGGAATCG
>DASZGQ010000029.1:0-6230 GCA_035938735.1 Methyloceanibacter sp. | reverse complement strand
CGGTTAAAGGCTATACCGCCGCGCCGGTTCGTTCCCTCTGGAGTGTATGATTGGCCGCCGGCCATCCGGGCCAGCGGCAAGACTATTGGCTCGGTTTCGCTCAACGCGCGCCTCCTGTAACGAACCTTCATGATGACTTGGGATTGGCGGAAATTCAAGCGAATGCCGAAAGTTGCACGCGGTGTAACATATTGAAACACAAATCACAGGAATGCCCTAGTTCAGCCCTTGGCACGCCCCAAAGACCCCTATGATGAGCATGTTGCCTCTCGGCCCGGTCTTGAACGAGGCTTCGGATATCTCAGCCCCCCAGCCCCCCGGGGTCTTCTTTCAGACCGGGCCATTTCATTGGTCATTTCATTTCCGGGTTGTTCCTCCCTCCGGGTTGTTCCTCCCACGGAACTCTGACGGGTCGGATTTTTCTCCGGCCCGTTTTATTTGCACGCTTGGGAGTTCGTCGGGCGCCGACGTCAATCCTGGCTCGAACTCGGCGGCACCGAGGATGGGACCGTAGTCTTCGACCTGCAGAAGCGCAAATAAGCAATCCCCGCCCATGGTTTTGAGATCCTTCAGCGGCAGACGTAACGTCATCGCCTCGCCATGCCATATGCCGATCGGGGTGAGTTCGCGCACGGCGTGATGATAGCTGAGATCGCGCCCGCGGTTTTCGCCACGCGCCACCGCAACCTTCTCCACCTCTTTGGCGATGGCAAGCCAGACCGTGGCTGCACGCTTGTCCGAGCCTTCGGGCGCGGCGCCCACCTCGATGACCAGCGTGTCGCCGTCGGCTCGCATGGCGATCGGCACCTTGACCTGCGCGAGTCGCTTCTCGGCGGCTGCCACCGCAGCTTTGAGCGCTTCCTCGTCACCGCCATTCACATGGGTGACGCCGTCCACCACCATCTGGGGCGTGTAGACGCGGCCGTCGCCGCGTGCCTTCGCATAGTTGCGTTGCCGGTCGCTATTGGCGGGGGTGCCGAGCGTATCGCGCCAGCCGAGATAATCCCAATAATCCACGGAATAGGATAGCGCGACGAAACCGGGACGCTCGGCGAGTTCGCCGAGCAGCGCATCTGCTGGAGGACACGACGAGCAGCCTTGGCTCGTGAACAGCTCAATGACGGCATTGTGCTCCGGAGCGGGCTGCGCAACGGAGCCCGCCCTGCCTGATCCAGCAAGCGTGAGCGCCGCGAGGACGCAAGCGCTGGCAAGAAGAAGGAGCCTCATGGCACTTACAATGCCGGATACCGGCCGTGATTTCTGGAAAAATTGGCTCAATTAGGGTCACAACTCGGTGACTGCGCCTCAATTTCAGAGAGAAGAAACACGCTGTATGACGCGTAAAAATTGACTTGGATCAGGCGGCGTGCCTGGCGAGGCTGCGCAGAACGTAGTGCAAGATGCCGCCATTGCGGAAATAATCGAGCTCGTCGAAGGTGTCGATGCGGGCGCGCAAGGGAACGACACGCTTCGTTCCGTCGGCGTAGGTGATCTCAGCCTCGATCCATTGGCCGGGCTTAATCTCGCTCAAGCCCCGCATGGTCACAGTCTCGATGCCGGTGAGTTCAAGCGTCTGCCAGGACATGCCTTCGGCAAAGACGAGCGGCAAGATCCCCATGCCGATCAGGTTGGAGCGGTGGATGCGCTCGAAGGTCTCGGCGATCACCGCCCTGACCCCAAGCAGCCGCGGTCCTTTGGCCGCCCAGTCGCGCGACGAGCCGGTGCCGTATTCCTTGCCGGCGAAGATCACGAGCGGGACTCCCTCGCTGCCATAGCGCATCGCCGCATCGTAGATGCTCACGGCCTCGACCGACGGATAGTGGATGGTGACACCGCCCTCGGTGCCTTTCACGATCTGATTCTTGATGCGGGTGTTGGCAAAGGTGCCGCGCATCATCACCTCGTGATTGCCGCGCCGCGAGCCGTAGGAATTGAAGTCGTGCGAGGTGACGCCATGCTCGGTGAGGTAATGGCCTGCCGGGCTGACATGTCTGATCGAGCCCGCTGGCGAGATGTGGTCCGTGGTGATTGAATCGAGGAAGAGGCCGAGGATGCGGGCATCGACGACGTCGGTCACCGGGGCCGGCATATCGGTCAGATCAGCGAAATAAGGCGGCTCCTGCACATAGGTAGATGTTTTGTCCCACTCATAGGTGAGACCACCCGTGACCTTGATGTCCTGCCATTCCTCGTCGCCCTCGAACACATTGCCGTAGCGCCGCCGGAACATGGACTTCTTCACCGCCTTGCGCACGGTCTTGGCGACGGCCTTGGACGATGGCCAGATGTCCTTGAGATAGACCGGCTCGCCGCCGGCGTCGGTACCGAGCGGATCGGCGGCAAGATCGACCATCACGGAGCCCGCGAGGGCATAGGCCACCACGAGCGGCGGCGAGGCGAGATAGTTGGCGCGCACGTCGTGATTGACCCGCCCCTCGAAATTGCGGTTGCCCGAGAGCACCGATGCGACTGCGAGACCATGGTCGTGAATGGCCTTGGAGATATCCTCGGGCAACGGCCCGGAATTGCCGATGCAGGTGGTGCAGCCATAGCCGACGAGATGGAAGCCGAGCGTGTCGAGGTCGTGCTGCAATCCGGCCTTCTCGAGATAATCGGTGACCACTTGCGAGCCCGGCGCAAGCGACGTCTTCACCCAAGGCTTCACCTGCAGCCCACGCTTAACTGCGTTGCGGGCGAGCATCCCCGCCGCGACCATCACATAAGGATTTGAGGTATTGGTGCAGGAGGTGATGGCGGCGATCACCACGTCGCCATGGCCAAGATCGAAATCCTTGCCTGGGACGGGGACCCTTTTGCCGGCCTCATGGGCCTTGCCATATTCCTTGTCGAGCGCCTCGGCGAAGGCGCCCGCGGCGCGGGCAAGCGGCACCCGATCCTGCGGCCGCTTCGGCCCGGCGATTGACGGCTCGACCTCGCCAAGATCGAGCGCAATGGTGTCGGTAAAGACAGGATCCTCCGTATTATCGCCGCGCAACATCCCTTGCGCCCGCGCGTAAGCCTCGACCAGCGCGATGCGCGAGCCCTTGCGGTCGGTTGCGTTGAGATAGGCGAGCGTCTCCTCGTCGATGGGGAAGAGCCCGCAGGTCGCTCCATATTCCGGAGCCATGTTGGCGATGGTGGCGCGGTCCTCGACCGGGAGATTGCCGAGCCCCTCGCCGAAGAACTCCACGAACTTGCCGACCACGCCCGCGCGCCGCAGCCGCTCCGTGACGGTGAGCACGAGGTCGGTGGCGGTCACCCCCTCCTTCAGCTTGCCGGTTAATTGGAAGCCCATCACTTCTGGGATCACCATGGAGATTGGCTGGCCGAGCATCGCCGCTTCCGCCTCGATGCCCCCCACGCCCCAGCCGAGCACGGCGAGTCCGTTCACCATCGTGGTATGGCTGTCGGTGCCGACCAGCGTGTCTGGGAAGGCGAGCGCGCTGCTGTTCTGTTTCTTGGTCCACACCGTCTGCGCCAGATATTCGAGATTCACCTGGTGGCAAATGCCGGTACCTGGCGGCACCACGCGGAAATTGTCGAAGGCGCCAGCGCCCCAGCGCAAGAAGGTATAGCGCTCGCCGTTCCGCTCATATTCCTTCTCCACGTTGGCGTGGAACGCGCCCGCTGTGCCGAAGGCGTCGACCGTCACCGAATGATCGATGACGAGATCGACTGGAACCAGCGGATTGATCTTGCGCGGGTCACCGCCGAGAGCGCACATCGCGTCGCGCATGGCGGCAAGATCGACCACGGCGGGGACGCCGGTGAAATCCTGCATCAGCACGCGTGCCGGACTGAAGGCGATCTCGCGGTCGCTCTTCCGCGTCTCAAGCCACTCGGTCACGGCGCGGATGTCATCGGACGTGACGGTGCGCCCGTCCTCGTGGCGGAGCAGATTTTCGAGCAGGACTTTCAGTGAGAACGGCAGGCGGCCGATGCCGGCGAGTCCATTGGCCTCAGCCTCCTTCAGGTCGAAATAGTCATAGCTGTGCTTGCCGACTTTCAGCGTTCGCCGGCAATTGAAGCTGTCGAGCGAGGTCTCGGCTACCGATGTCAACTCGGATCACTCCTCGAGCCGGGCGCAAGTTTAGCGCGTACTTGGCGACAGGCAGACGACGTGCAAAGGCTTGGCCAATCGCTTGGCGGGAAGGCGCCGGCCAAGCCACCGGGGGTGCAAAGCATCCCGGACTATTGGAGGCGCGCTCCCGCCTATATAAGGGCGCTCGTAGCGGCGAGACAATGCGCGAGACGCGCTTTGACGGCCGCTCCTTCGCCTGCCTTGCTTCGAACCAACTTGCGCAAATTTCGGGCAAATGCCGCCAATCACCAGCCTCGCCGCCCATGACATCAGCTGCCAGCGCGGCGGCAGGCTCCTGTTCAGGGGCCTGAGCTTTGCGCTCGCGCCCGGCGAGAGCCTGCTCGTGACCGGCCCGAACGGAGCCGGCAAGACGAGTCTGCTGCGGATGATCGCGGGACTTTTGCCGCTGCACGCGGGTCGCATCGAAGGCGGAGAGGAGTCCGTCCCGCTGCCTGAGCTTTGTCACTATGTGGGGCACCTGAATGGCATCAAGAGTGCGCTCACGCTCCGGGAAAATGCGAACTTCTGGGTGAGCTTTCTCGGCGGCGACGGCTCGGACCTCGACGACGCCTTCCAGAGTTTTGGGCTAACCGAGCTCGAAGACCTCCCCGCCGGACTTCTTTCGGCCGGACAGAAGCGCAAACTTGCGCTCACTCGCCTCTTTGCCACGAAGCGACCGATCTGGCTGCTCGACGAGCCCTCGGTTTCGCTCGATGCCGCCTCGGTCAAGGTGTTGGACAAGGCCATCGGGCGTCACCTCGCGGAAGGTGGCATCGCCGTCGTCACGAGCCATACCCCGCTCAAAGTGAAGTTCACCCAGGAGCTCGCACTGAAGCTGGAGCCGCTCAAGTGAGAGAGACGTGGGCGCTTCTTCGCCGCGATGTCGTTCTTGCCTGGCACGAAGGTGGCACCATCGGCACTGCGCTCGGCTTCTACCTCGTCGTGGTTGCCATCACGCCCCTCGGGCTTGGGCCTGATCTCAACCTTCTCTCCCGCATCGCGCCTGGGGTGTTGTGGGTGGCGCTCTTGCTCGCGAGCCTGCTGTCGGCAGACCGTATCTTCCACAACGATTATGAGGACGGAGCCCTCGATATGCTCGCCACCGGGCCGCTGCCGCTCGAGCTGGTCGCTGCGGTGAAGAGCCTTGCCCATTGGCTCACCACCGGCGTCCCGCTCGCGCTGCTCGCGCCCATCCTCGGGCTCCTGCTCAATTTGCCGATCGCGTCTTTTCCGCTGCTCGTGGCCTCCATGCTTGCCGGCACGCCAGCGGTGAGCTTCGTCGCAGGCATCGGCGCGAGCCTAACATTGGGGTTGCGGCGGAGCGGCGTGCTTCTCGCGCTGCTCGTGCTGCCGCTCTATGTGCCGGTGTTGATCTTCGGCGTGGCGACCGTGTCGGCCGCGAGCACAGGTCCCGCCTCGCCCTGGCCTCCGTTCCTGATCATCTGCGCGCTAAGCCTCGCGAGCGTCGTGCTCGCGCCCATCGCCGCCGCCGCGGCGCTCCGCATCGCTCTGCGCTAGATCGATTTCATCCCCCTCACCCGGCGCGCTCTTAAGAGCGTGCCACCCTCTCCCACGAGGGGAGAGGGAGAAAAGCGCGCCTTCGCATCCACATCCCCTCGCCCCTTGCGGAAGAGGGCTTTCCGCCGCGATCTTGCTGGCAAAGCCAAGCAAGTCGCATGGTGGAAAGGGTGAGGGGTGAAATCATTGCGCTGCGTTATCAAACGAATTAGACCAGCCGCATGTGGAGTCTCGCCAATCCGACGCGCTTCCTCGCCATCGCCGACCGCATCGTTCCCTGGCTGGCGGTGCTTGTCTTCCTGCTTCTTGGCGTCGGCCTCTACCTCTCCTTCTTCGTGGCGCCGCCAGACTATCAGCAGGGCGAGACCGTCAAGATCATGTTCGTGCATGTGCCGTCCGCGTGGCTTGCCATGTTCTGCTACACGCTAATCGCCATTGCCAGCATCGGTTCGCTCATTTGGCGTCATCCCCTTGCCGATGTTACCGCCAAGACCGCGGCGCCGATCGGCGCCATCTTCACCTTTATCGCGCTCGTCACCGGATCGCTGTGGGGCAAGCCGATGTGGGGCACATATTGGGTTTGGGATGCGCGGCTCACCTCAATGCTCGTGCTGTTCCTGCTCTATCTCGG
>DASZGQ010000028.1:0-8244 GCA_035938735.1 Methyloceanibacter sp. | reverse complement strand
CGCGAGCCTGATTACCGGACTTGGGCTTGCTCTAATTGCCGGACTGCCTGCCTTGGGGCGAACCGCTTGCCGTCAGGCCGGACGCGCCGTCTCTCGTAGCACCGATCTGGAGCCTCACCGGCGAGTGCTATCCAATAGATTTCACCGGCGTCGATATCGAATGGTATGCGGGCCGCGGCGTCTATCAGCTCACCGTCACCGGCGTTAAGCCCTACATGAATATGGACGTCTCGCTAAGCCACGAGGCCTACAGCGGACTGCCGGCCTATTGGCGCACGCTGGTCATCGGCTGCGTGAAGAATGGCCTCGTGCTGCCGCTCGCCTCGTCCTATTACGTCACCATGAACCTCGACCAGTTCGTGGGCTCGAAAGGCATCGAGATCGTCGGCGCCTCGCGCAAGGTCCGCCGCGGCGTTCCCAAGTCTTGAACGCCAAGTCTCTCTCACCCGACAGTGACCCTCGGCCACCCTTGTCCGCCATCCCTCCCTCGGCTATTAGGTCGGCCATGGACACGGAAGCCAATCCTCGCCCCCGCCACGGGGGAGACCATCCAGTCTCGACCTTCATCACCTCGCTCAGCGCCGCGATCGTGGTCGCCGGCGGCTTCGGCATTATCGTCGAGGCGTTCATTGTCGCCGGCGCTGACCTGTTCCAGCTCGGCAGCACCTTCGTGCTGGTGGGAAGCATTATCACGGGCTTGCTGACGCTCTGGCTCTTCGCCTGGTGCTTCGCCCGGTCCTACCATGTGGAGCGGCGCCTTGCGGCCGGGCTTGAGATCGACGAGCCAAAGCTCTCCATCCTCGCCAATTTCCGTAATTCCGGACCGGTCGCTTCGCGGTCCTGACCGGGCTCGAAGCGACCGTCCAGCCGAGACGATTTCCGCATGCGGACCCCGGCAAAAGTCCTTATGCTCTAGCCGGTAGTGTTTGGGGGGTCATCACATGTCGATTTGGGGAAAGTTGGCCGGCGCCGCGGCGGGACTCGCGATCGGCGGCCCAATCGGCGCTTTGCTCGGCGGCGTTGCCGGGCACTATGTCATCGACCGCGATCAGGAGCAGGACGGCCCTGCCGAGAACCAGGTGGCCTTCACCGTGGGCGTGATCGCGCTCGGTGCCAAGATGGCGAAAGCCGACGGCGTCGTCACCATGGACGAGGTCAACGCCTTCAAGGAAGTGTTCAAGGTGCCCGAAGGCGAGATGAAGAACGTGGCCAGGGTTTTCAATCTCGCCAAGCAGGACGTGGCCGGCTACGAGGCCTATGCCGAGCAACTTGCGGTCATGTTCAAGGGCAACCGCAAGCTGCTCGAGGACGTGCTCGAAGGACTGTTCCACATCGCCAAGGCTGATGAAGTACTGCATCCGCGCGAGGAGCAGTTCTTGCAGCAGGTCGCCAAGCGCTTCGGCATCAGCGAGACGGAGTTCGCCTATATCAAGGCGCGCCACGTCACGGCGGCCAAGCGCAATCCTTACGAGGTTCTCGGCATCGATCCGTCGATCAGCAACGAAGCTTTGAAGAGCCAGTACCGCAAGCTCGTGGCCGACAATCATCCCGACAAGCTGATCGCCCGCGGCGTGCCCAAGGAGTTCGTCGCCATCGCCACCGAGAAAATCGCCGCCATCAACGAGGCCTATGGCCAGATCGCCAAGGAGCGCGGGATTTAGGCTTGGTGACGCCGTCACACGGGCGTAAGACGGGATCCAGAGACATGTTCTGCATAGGCCTTCTGCATAGGCCGATATGGATTCCGGCTTTCGCCTAATGACGCAGTCTGACGCATGACCGCCTCCCCCGACAGCCCGCTCGCCACGCTGTGGTGCCCGTCGCCGAACCGCGAGCCGCGGCGGAACGGCCGCTCCGTCGACATGCTCGTGCTTCACTACACCGGCATGGACTCCTCCGACCTGGCGCTCGACTGGCTGACGCGGGAGGAGTCGAAGGTCTCGTGCCACTACCTCGTCGACGAGGACGGACGCATCGCCCAGATGGTGCGCGAGTCTGAGCGTGCCTGGCATGCAGGGCAGAGCCTGTGGGCCGGCGAGACTGACCTCAATTCCTGCTCGATCGGCATCGAGATCCACAATCCCGGCCACGATATCGACTATCGCGATTTCCCCGAGGCGCAGATGCAGGCGGTGGAGGCGCTGTGCCTCGACATTCTGCGCCGCCATGCAATTCGGCCGGAGCGGGTGGTTGCCCACTCTGATATCGCGCCGGGACGCAAGCGCGATCCTGGGGAGAAGTTCGATTGGGCCCGGCTCGCGCGATCCGGTATCGGGCTTTGGGCCACGCCAGCGGCGCTCGGCGAAGATCAGGGTCTTGGTCCTGGCGACGAAGGGCCGGAGGTCCTAAACCTCCAGCAGGACCTTTCGGCATTGGGCTATGGGGTGGAGCTGACCAGCACCTATGGAACGGGGCTAGAGAAAGTGGTGGAGGCCTTTCAGCGACACTTTCGCCAGGAGCGCATCAGCGGCCGCGCCGACGCCTCGACCCGCGACACGCTTGGGCGCCTGCTCGCCGCGATCGAGCGAATGCCGGTTACGCGAGCTGGCGTCAGCGCTTGCTTGAGTAATAGGCCTGCGCCTTGGCGAGGTTGCCGGCCGCGTCCTTCATGAAGATCGTCTTGGCCGTCTCGTTGCCGAAGCAATAGGTCTTGCCGTCGATGACCGCACTGACCGAGCAATCTGTTGGGATGTCCTTGCCAAGCGCAAGACCCTCCGCGCACATATTGTCGAATTCTCCAATGGCCGCCGTGGCGGCCGAAACAAGACCGAGCAGCATGGCACCCGCGAGAACTGGCATGATAGGGGTTCGTGTCACGATCATCTCCGATGGAGTTGGTTTGAGGTTGGGATCGATCCCGGGCGCTTCTTTTAGGCGTGCTTGTGATGCTGGTCAGTGACCGAGTCACACCGCGTTGCTCCCACCGTACCTACCGAGCGCTTGCGGATCGCGCACCTCGATGCTACCGCGCGAGGCGTGCACCCAGCCCATCCGCTCCCACTCAGCTAGATAGCGGCTGATCACTTCGCGCACGCTGCCGAGATCGAGCGCGAGCTGCTGATGGGTCTTCACCACGATGCCTCGGTCGTCAGCCTCGGCGAGCAAGCGCCGTGCGAGTCGCAGATCGAGGCTGGCAAAGGCGACCTCGTCGACAAGTGTGATCAAGCTCGACAGTAGGTCCCCATAGTTGTTGAGCACGAATTGGCGAAATGGGACCGAGGCGGTCAGCAGCCGATGAAATACTGGCGCGGGAAGTGCCGCGAGCAGCACATCGGTCTCCGCCGTGCTTTCGGCGGGGAAGGGGCGACCGGCCATGAGGCAAGAGGTGGTGAGCACGCAGGTCTGGCCGCGCCCGACCTGATAGAGCAGAATCTCGCGTCCGGACTCAGAGGTCTTGAAAACCCGCGTGCGCCCATCGATGCACATGACATAGGCCTGGCATTCCTGGCCCTGGCGGTAGGCGATATCGCCCTCATTCAGCCGGTTGAACCTGATGCTCCTGAGCATCTCCGTCCAATGCTCCGGCTCAAGCTCCGGAAGATCGGGAAACGCAGCGAGCCAGCGTGGGGTCAGATCCCGGTCTGGCTTCGGATGTGTGTTCACGTCGGAACTCCTTCGCCCCTGTAGTACCGATCCAGGGATTCTATCACTACTATGGGGCCAATCAGGGATGTGCCCGCGACACAATGTCGTTATGGCCTGGCCGTGGAGCCATCACGACTCCTCGAGGGGTGCGGGCGCCTCTGGACGGATCACAGAGACGCGACTGGACAGAGCGTGACTCCGGTTACATACGGAATGCTAATATTCGGCCAAGAAACACGCAATTGAAGCGCCCGTTTTGGGCATAATCAAAAGCCTTACGAGGAGAAAACGCCATGACTAGGGCCCCCATTCTGTCCGCCGTGGCGGCAGCCTTGCTGCTTGGGCTTGCCGCGGCAGCCCCAGCGGTAGCCGAGGACGCCGCCACACCAACCGCTCCCGCCGCACCGGCAATGACGCCGGTACCCGCCGCGGCTCCCGCCAAGGGCGAGTTCGACAATTCTTGCGCCATGGGTTTGGCCGAAGGCCAGACGGTGAAGACCGACTGCTCGGTGAATTGGACCGCCGAGGACGGCAAGGTCTATTGCTTCTCGACGGAAGCCTCGAAACAGGCCTTCCTCAAGAACCCGGCTGAGAACATCCAGAAGGCGAAGGAGTTCTTTCTCGCCAAGGATCTTACTAAGGACAACGCCACCACAGCCGCCCCTGCCGCCCCGACTGCGGCAGCCCCCGCTGCCGCCACAGGTCCCGCCAAGGACTTCACCGAGGATGACGTCAACGCTGCGGTGAAAAAGGTGGTCGACGACCGCACCAAGGACGGTGCCTTCGTCTTCCGCGATCCGAAGCTCAACGCCGATCTCAATCTGATCTTCGAGAGCATCAAGGGCATGCGCGGCATGACAGGCTATGGCTGGTTCGCCAATGTCATCTTCCACGACAAGGACGAGGCCAAGAAGCAATACGCCATCGACTTCTGGTTCAAGCCCGAGGGGCAAGACCTGAAGCTCATGGACATCCGCGTACAGAAAGGGCCGAAGCAGGAAGGCGACGGCTACTACATGATCACCCGCATGCCGGTGGCCTGGTGGTGGCTCCCGGTGCAGGAGCATCCGGGCGATATGGAGGTGACCCGCGCCTGGCAGGTGATGAGCGCCATCCACAGCTACATCGCCACCCATAAGGACAAGGACGGCAATCTCGATATCAAGGACGACAAGACCGGGGAAACCCTGCCGCTCGAATTCGTCGAGATCCACCAGCCGGTACGTCACCTGAAGAAGGAAGGCGAGTATTTTGCCTGCACCGACTTCCGCAAGCCCGGCAGCCAGGACGAATATTACGACATCGATTTCTGGGTAAATCAGAAGACCGGCAAGCTCGAAGTCGACAATGTCAAGGTGCACAAGGTGCCGGTGCAGGAAGATGGCGTCTGGACGCAGGTGCCTCGCTATACCTTTGACGGCATGGACATCGAAGAGACGAACTGAATGGAAGTTTGAGGCGAAGCCTGCCCCTCAGGGGGCGGCTCCGCCTCGATGTTTACTTGCGGCGCTCGCCTAAGCGGCGAAGCCGCCGTCGACGTTCAGCGTCGTTCCGGTGATATAGGCGGCTGCGGGGCTGGCAAGGAAGGCGACGGCTGCGGCGACCTCTTCCGGCTTCCCGTAACGTCCAAGCGCGGTTCCCGACTTAAGCATGTCTGCCATGGGGCCGTCCTTGGGAGCCATGTCCGTATCGATCGGTCCCGGCTGCACGGTGTTGACGGTGATGGCTTTGGTGCCGAGATCACGTGCCCAGCCGCGTGTGTAGCCGGCAACCGCGGCCTTGGTCGCCGAACAGTTGGCGAACCCGGGAAACGGCGAGGTCTCGCCCGCCACCGACCCGATCGAGATGATCCGGCCGCCTTCGTGCAAGTAAGGAACCGCGGCGCGCACGGCAGCAGTGACGCCGCCGACATTCACGGCAAATAGACGCTCAAGCGCCGCACGGTCGGCAGCAGAGTCATTGACGGCGCCGCCAGCGAACAAACCCGCATTGTTCACGAGGATATCGAGCCGTCCGAATTCCTTGGCGACTTTCTGCACCAAGCCTTCAACCTGCTTGGCATCGGCCTGATCGGCCTTGAACGACTTGGCACGTACGCCCTTGGCCTCAAGCTCGCTAACCACGGCCTCGGCCTTGCTTGCCGAGTTTGCGTAGCTGACGGCGACATCTGCGCCATCATCGGCGAGCGCCCGGGCGATGGCCGTGCCGATACCGCGCGAGCCGCCGGTGACGAGCGCCACCTTGCCGGTCAGCGGCTTGGCGGCCTGGAAATCCTTGGAGGCGATTGGCTTGGACATGTTCAGCTCCCTTGTTATTTACGTAGCAAATACTACACATGTGGGAGCTGGACGCGTACTGTCAAGGGACTTATATAGCATCCAATAAAAAAGTAAGGAGATCAAGCCGTGATCATGGGACGCCCCCGCGCGTTCGATATGGACCAGGCCTTGGACCAGGCACTGCATGTGTTCTGGCAAAAGGGTTATGAGGGGGCGTCGATCTGCGATCTGACCGCGGCGATGGGCATCAACCCGCCGAGCCTCTACGCCGCCTTCGGCAACAAGGAAACGTTGTTTCGTGAGGCACTCGATCGCTACGAGGCGATCCGCGACCAGATCATGGCGGAGGCCTTCGCCGCACCGACGGCGCGGGAGGCCATACAAAGGCTGCTCGAGGGCACCGCCGACCGCTTGAGCGACAAGCGCAATCCCACTGGTTGCCTTCTGAGTTCAGGGAGCGCCCGGGGGCGAGGAATGCGAAGCGATCAAGCGGGCTCTCGCCGCGCGGCGCGCGGCGGGCGAGGTGCTCATCCGCGAGCGCCTGAAGCGCGCCAGGCGGGAAGGGGATCTGCCGGCCGACGCGGACCCTGCGACGCTCGCCCGCTTCGTGAGCACGATCATGCAGGGCGGGCGGCGGCGCCGGCCGCGAGGAGCTGCGCGCCATTGCCAACACGGCGTTAAGGGCTTGGCCGGCATGATGCCCGGGCCAGCTTGACGCGGCCCTCCCAAAGTCCCTTATTACCCCCTGTCAGCAGGCCGGATGGCCGCTCTGTCAGTTGCCAGCGTATCGGCAGGCAGAGAGGAAAGTCCGGGCTCCTTGGAAGCACGGTGCCGGATAACCTCCGGCGGGGGCGACCCCAGGGACAGTGCCACAGAAAGGAAACCGCCTCGGGATCCGAGGCAAGGGTGAAAGGGTGCGGTAAGAGCGCACCGCGGTCCTGGTAACAGGAACGGCACGGCAAACCCCACTGGGAGCAAGACCGAATAGGGGCGGCGCGGCGGCTTCAAACCCGCCAGTCTCGCTTTCAGATGAGCCGCCCGGGTTGGTCGCAAGAGGCGCTTGGCGACAGGCGTTCGAGATGAATGGCCATCGCCGCGCCCCCATGCGGGCGCGGTACAGAACCCGGCTTATAGGCTTGGTGACATGCTTATGACTGGCGCGTGGGGAGGTCTCCACGCGCCAGTCTCCAAACTCTACAATGGCTTCCGCCACGTTGAGGAAGAGCCGCGCTCTCTGTCCCGCATCGAACAGGTTGAACAGCGCCGTCACCTGCTTGTAGTCGTCATTGCCGTCGCGATGATTGTAGCGCTCTGCATCGCCCGAAATTTTCAAGGGCGGCTCGGCGAAGCGCTCGTCTTGCGCGGCACCTCCGAACGAGTTCGGCTCGTAATAGGCGTCGACGCTTCCGGTCTTCTGCCCGAAGAAGCGCATCGGCCCATCCTTGTGATAATGGTGAACGGAACACCTTGATGCATTGACCGGCAGCGCCTCGTAATGTGTGCCGAGCCGGTAGCGGTGCGCATCCGCATACGAGAAGATGCGCGCCTGCAGCATCTTGTCGGGCGACCAGGAGATGCCGGGTACCACGTTCGACGGCGAGAAGGCCGCGAGCTCGATCTCCTGAAAATAGTTCTCCGGATTGCGATTGAGCTCGAAATGGCCGATGTCGATCGGCGGATAATCGGCATGCGGCCAGACCTTGGTCAGGTCGAAGGGATTGTACCAATGTTTGCCCATGTCCTTCTCGGGCATGATCTGCACCTGCATCTTCCAGCGCGGGTAATCGCCAAGCTCGATGGCGTTGAACAGATCTTCTTGTGTTGACTCCCGGGTGCGG
Source organism: Methyloceanibacter sp. (assembly GCA_035938735.1). GTDB lineage: Bacteria > Pseudomonadota > Alphaproteobacteria > Rhizobiales > Methyloligellaceae > Methyloceanibacter. The sequence continues at coordinate 542 of DASZGQ010000028.1, read as the reverse complement.
CCGACGATCTCCACGGCCTCCTCGTTGGTCCAGTGCTTGTGGCCCTGCTGCGTCTTGAAATGGAATTTCACCCAGTGCCGCTCGCCCTTGGCGTTGATCAGCGAAAAGGTGTGCGACCCGTAGCCATTCATGTGGCGCACCGAGACCGGCAGGCCCCGATCCGACATCAGGATGGTCACCTGGTGCAGGCTCTCCGGTGACAGCGACCAGAAATCCCACATGGCCGTCGGCGAGCGCATGTTGGTCTTCGGGTGCCGCTTCTGCGTGTGGATAAAATCTGGGAACTTGTAGGGATCGCGCACGAAGAACACCGGCGTGTTGTTGCCGACGAGATCCCAATTGCCTTCCTCGGTGTAGAATTTGAGCGCGAAGCCGCGCACGTCACGCTCCGCGTCGGCGGCGCCAAGCTCGCCAGCCACAGTCGAAAAGCGCGCGAGCATCGGCGTCTTGGCGCCGGGCTGCAGCGCCTTGGCCTTGGTGTATTTGGAGATGTCACCGGTAATGGTAAGCGTGCCATAGGCCCCCCAGCCTTTGGCGTGCAC
>DASZGQ010000027.1:0-5311 GCA_035938735.1 Methyloceanibacter sp. | reverse complement strand
ATCGCCGCCGTCATCGCGGCGATCCTCGACATTTTCGCTCTCTCTTTGGCCACGCCACCGCATCTTCAGGCCACCTCGACACGCTTTTGGCGTACTTGCCGGAAGGACCCCCATTCTGCATGGCATGGGCTTGGGGACAAGCACAAGGGCGCTCTCTAGAGAGGCGCGAAGGGCCTCCCGACAATTCAACCACGGGGAGTGAGGCGAAACTCCCAAATCCTTGTTGTTAAAAGCGAGATCGACAAGAAAGCGTCGCAAAACTGCCATAGGTCCAAGGCATTCTGTATGCGCCCGGTTGTATTTCGTCTGGGTGGTAGTGCGTTCTGTGTAATGCGTACGAGCCTCGGCAATCCCCGCGCCGGGGCTCTTCTTTTTTTGCATCCCTCAATCCTATTCGGCCGCGACGAGCCGCTTCTTCTTCGGCACGGCGATCCTTGTCGCCGGGATCACGAACAGAGTGAACAGCGTGCCGACCAGAAGGCCGCCGACGATCACCCAGCCAATGTCCTGACGGCTCTCGGCACCTGCGCCCGTCGCGAGAGCGAGCGGCACGGCGCCGAGCACCATGGCACCTGTCGTCATCAGGACTGGCCGCAGCCTGCGCGTGGCGGACTCGATCACGGCCTCGCCGATCGGGTGGCCCTGCGCACGGAGCTGATTGGCGAACTCCACGATAGAATGCCATGCTTGGTGATGAGCCCGATCAGGGTGACGAGACCAACCTGACTGTAGATGTTGAGCGTGCCACCGCTCCACCACAGCGCGAGCAGCGCGCCGGTGATCGATAGCGGCACGGTGAGCATGATGATGAAGGGATCCTTGAAGCTTTCGAACTGCGCGGCGAGCACGAGATAGATGAAGGCAAGCGCAAGTAGGAAGGTGAAATAGATGCTCGAACTCGTCGACTTGAACTCGCGCGACTGGCCGGCGGCGAGCAGCACGGCGATTAGCAAGAAGCACCCGCCAAGCGAGATGCCGTTCTTGCCGCTTGCCTTCTGCATTTGGGTGATACCGTTGCCAGACGATCCGCGCTGTCCGCTTCTCGAGCGCCGCCCCAATCCAAGCCCAGGTCGAAGTCCCGTCAGAAGTCAAATGACGGACCGCCGCCACGTGCCGCACGTTGCCAAGTTTACGGGCGTGCAGCTAAGAGCGCGCCTGCTCGCGAAGCCTATGCTTCCAGGCCGATAATCTATCACCAATCCAACGGTGAAAAGACCCTGTACGCGGCGATTGTTGCAGAGCGTTACGAAAGACTTCTGCCGCCCCCACAGGGCTGGCGTGGTGAGCGGCTGGCCGGCACTTGGCCTTTCCGAGCGAAGGAAGCGTCTGGGCGATCCAGGTATTTGGACCGCCCAGACAGTCAACCTCGGCTAAGGATTGGTCGGAGGCGTCTGCTGTGGCGCAGGCGTCTCAGGCGGAGCTTCCGGTGCCGGCGGAACGGCTTCTGGGGCCGGTGTCGGTGGAGCGGCTTCTGGCGCTGGCGCCGCTTCCGGTGCGGGCGCCGGAGGAGGTGTCAGTTCCGGGGCTGCCATCGGCGCAGGCGCCGGTGCCGGTGCCGGGGCTTCAGCCTTTGGCGCCTCCACCTTGGGGGCCTCGCCTTTGTGCCCGTACATGAAATAGGCAGCAATGACGAGAGCGAGCACGATGCCACCCAAGACGATAGCGAGGAATGTCCTACCGCCGGCTTGGTTGTCGTTTGCCATGTCGTTGATCTCCACTCTCGAGGGTCGTTGTCCAGACGGGGCAGAGCCTACCGAGTTATCCCGCTTGGGTCGAGGGTCGGGCCCCGGAAACGCGCCAATTTCTGATGCATATGCACAAGCGAAGTCGCCCACCGCGAAGCTATCAACGGCCTATCGGTCGGTTGGTTGCGGCCGGCGGTTGAAAAGCGGCGTGAGCGCGATGGCGAGAACTAGATTCACGATCACCGAGTAGAGCGCGGCATAGCCCGGCAGCGTCACGCCGAACACCGACAATGGGTAGACCGAAGTGGCGAAGCCTTGTGTCGCGGCCATGTAGGTGCCGATGGCGAGACCGGCAGCCCACCCCACCAACAGGGCCTCCGCGCCGCACCATCGCGTGTAGAGGCCGAGCAGGATCGCAGGCAGAAGTTGGATGATCCAGATGCCGCCGAGAAGCTGAAGCTGGATGGCGTAGTCCTGCGGCGAGGCAAGAATAAATGCGACGGCGCCGATCTTCACCACCAGCGACACGATTTTGGCCATAGTGGCCTCTTGCGTCTCGGTGCAATCCGGGCGGAGGAACTCCTTGTAGAGATTGCGGGTGAAGAGGTTGGCACAGGCGATCGACATGATCGCGGCCGGCACCAGCGCGCCGATGGCGATGCCGGCAAAGGCGACGCCCACGAACCAGGAATCGAAGGACTCAAGGAAGAGCGCCGGTACCGCGTAGTTCGGACCGTAGCGGGCAAAACCAGCAGCATGCGCCGGGTTCTGATCGACGCCGGCGGCAATTGCCATGTAGCCGAGCAGCGCGATGAGCCCGAGCACGAAGGAATAGGCCGGAAGCAGCGCCGCGTTGCGCCGGATCACATTGCCGTCCGCCGAGCTCAAGATCCCAGTCATGGAATGAGGATAAAGGAACAGCGCCAACGCCGAGCCGAAGGCCAAGGTGAAATAGGCACTGTAGGCTCCAAGGCTTGATCCGGTTGGCTGCGGCAAGAGCAGCTTCTGCTCCGGCACCTTGGCGAAGATCGCTGCGTAACCGCCTAGCTTTGCCGGAATCACGATGACCGCCGCGATTACGGTGATGAAGATCAGCAGGTCCTTGACCACGGCAATCAGCGCCGGCGCTCTGAGCCCGCTCTTGTAGGTGAAGGCGGCGAGAATCAGGAAAGCGATGATCAGCGGCAGATTGCCGAAAAGGCCCTCGGTCGGAAAGCCAAGCGCGCCGATCACCACCTCCATGCCGACAAGTTGGAGCGCAATATAGGGCATGGTGGCGATGACGCCCGTCGCGGCAAGGGCCAGCGCCAGCACGCGGCTGTCGAAGCGATGGCGCACGAAATCCGCGGCGGTGACGTGGCCGTGCGCATGGGTCACCGCCCAGAGCCTGGGAAAGACCGCATAGAGAATGGGATAGAGCAGGATGGCGTAAGGTATCGCGAAAAAGCCGACGGCGCCCTTGCCATAGACGAGGGCCGGCACGGCGATGAAGGTGTAGGCGGTGTAGAGGTCGCCGCCGAGCAAGAACCAGGTGACAATGGTGCCGAAGCGGCGCCCGCCAAGACCCCATTCGTGCAGGATATTGAGATCCGCCTTCCGCCAACGCGCGGCGATGAAGCCGAGCCAAGTGATCAGCAAGAACAGCGCAACGAAGATGATGGTGGCCGTCGCATTCACGAGGCGAACCTCCCCCAAGGCACCAACAGCATGTCGTCAGGTCCGGCGCGTGATCTCGCCTTCGATCAGATAGACGACGAGGACGAGCAAGGCGCCGATGAGGATCCAGGCGAGCTGATACCAATAGAAGAAGGGGACGTCGCCGAGCGAGGGCTCGATCCTGTTGTAGGAGGGCACAGAGATCATGGCGACGAATGGAATGAGAAGAATCAGGCGCGGCAGATAGCGCCGCCAGTCCCCCTTTGGCGTTTTGTCCTGCATGGCGCGTCCTCCCCTGCCCGCCTTCTTATCGCGGCGCGGAGCTTACTGAAAGCTTGGGAGGGGCGCGGTCGTCTAATTCCAGGAGTATGGTTCAGGCTGTTCCGCGGCGAAAACCGTTGACGGACGGCCCTTTATGTTGACCTTTGCGGCGACGCACCCATATGGTCGCCCACGGGGAGAGCCCGTAGCTCAGCCGGTAGAGCACTTGACTTTTAATCAAGGGGTCATGGGTTCGAATCCCATCGGGCTCACCAAAAACACTAAATAACCAGTAAGTTACAGCCTCTCAGCGAGAAAGGTGCGGGAGGCTTAGTTTTGTGTCCGTGCAATGTCCGAAATTTCTTGTCATCCCAAATCTAAGGGCGCACATTATGCGCACCGGCCGGGAGCTGCGAACCTCCCGACTGGCACCTTGGGTTCCTCAGGCGAGCTCAGTACTCTCTCGGCAAGTCCCATTTGCGTCAGCCACTCACGCCGAGGTGTCAGCCATGCGTCAGCCACTATTTGGGCAGACGGCCGCTGTGAGACGCATGCAGCCTCGTTCGCCTCTGGGGGTATGGTGGAGGTCGGACCCGGCGCTCATTTTTGGAGGGGCAATTCGCAAGAATGGGACGCAACTTTTATGAGCCCCGTCGGAATGGCGGCGGGATGACCCATTGCAAGGGAAAAACTTTGGGACGCCCCATCGGAATGGCGGGTTGATCGGAGGCCAACTTTTATGAGCCCAATCAGTCCTGGCGGCAGCCGGGGCTGATTGCAGCAGCCATCGAAGAGTTGCCGACCTCGGCCCCTCATTCAACCCGCCGTGCCTTACCCTTTGGTCAGGCCTCAGTGCGAGCGCCCCAGTGGCAAACTTTGAAGTGCCCGGCTTCTCAGTTCTTGGCGATCTCGTATCCCAGAGTCCGCGAGGGCCTTGATCTTTTCAGCTAGGGCCTTTTTTTCAACTCGGGATGTGTGCCCCACTCAGGATATGAGTCAGTGGATTCAATTAGCCACCTTCCTAGAACGCTGTCGTGAGCCACCCCAGGCATCGCCCGATGCCGAGCCTGAAAGTTAATGATCCTGGCCGATCGCAAGCCGGGCTTCTGCCAGTCTGGGGGCTGAAACGGCCTCAGCACTATCCGGTTCGCCTTATCGGCCCGGCATCGTCGTCCAACGTGTCAAGGAAGACTTGAGTCCGCTCTAAATCGTCGGCCAGCCTAATCCAGGTTCTCGCGAGGCTGGCGAACTGTTCTCACCGGCCCAGCATTCGCTGGCGATGTGGCGACCGCAAAGAACGCGGCCGATTGTGCCAAGGCTGGCGGTATATGGAATGCCGCTACCAACACCTGCTCTCTGAAAAAGATGTAAGACCGTAGTCAGCTTTACACGAGCGAAGGGCGTCGGCTTCGGCCGGCGTCCTTTCTTTGTGCAACCAATGTCCGAATTGCGAGTTGCTTCCCTAGAAGGTTCGGCGGGCTGAAATCCCCGACGTGTCCCCGTCAAGCAGCCGAACCACCATTCTGAGAAGCCTCGATTTGTGCGGAGTCCGGGGCTTCTTCTTTTTGGTCCACAAGCCGAAGCCGCGGGTGGGGCCTCGGCGCCTCGCTGCGAGATGCTAGGCGGTCCGCCTCTGGGACTCAGGCTCGGCTCGCGCGTTGATGACTGCCTGTAGGTCGTCAGCCACCTTTAGCCATTTCTTAGCGAGA
>DASZGQ010000026.1:0-5863 GCA_035938735.1 Methyloceanibacter sp. | reverse complement strand
CTTCAAGGGCTCAGTCGGCGTGACTTGTGTATTGAGGTCCTTGGCGAGGTCCTCAAGGACCTTTCCGGCGCTTAGCTGTTTCACCAAGTCGTCGGTGTATTTGACAAGGCGCGTCCGCTGCTCGTCGAGGCTCCAGTCCTTCTTCACGTCGTCCTTCACCTGGTCGAACGGCTTGAGCTGCTGCGGCGTGATCCCCAACACCTCGTACCAGATCAGACCCTCGTCCTTAGCGTCGAGCGGATCGTTCTCCACGCCGACCTCAGTGGCGAAGACCGCATTCAAAAGGTCGGTCTTCTGCGGCAGATTCACGACCGTGCCGTCCGGCGTCTTGCCCTGGCGATCGACCTGAACGAAGACCTTGTAGGTGAGCTTGAACTTGTCGGCGACCTCCGAGAGCTGGGTTCCCGCACCGCGCTCATCCTCGATGCGGTCGTGGAGGTCAAGAATGGCGCTTTGGGCGCGGTCCTTTAGGATCTTCTTCTCGAACTCGGGCTTCGCCTCTTCGAACGTCACGATCTTGCCGGGCTGAATTTCAGTGACGCGCAGCAGCACGGTCTTGCCCAGCGCGCCGGTGACGGGCTCGCTTACCTTGTCCTTTTCGAGCCTGAACGCGGCATCGCCGATGGCCGAGTCCGCCATATCACTTCGTTTCAACATGCCAAGATCGAGATTGATTTCGCTGACGCCTTGCTCTTTGGCCAGATCGACGAAGCCCGTGCCGGACTGGATTTTCTGGTACGCCGCGTCGGCGGCGGCCTTGTCGGGGAACGCGATCTGCTGCATGCGCCGGCGCTCCGGGGTGCCAAGCTTGTCCTTCTCCTTGTCGAACACCGCCTTGAGATCGTCGTCGGTGATCTGCACCTTGTTCTTCACCATCTCGGGCGTCACCGCGAGCACGCCGATCTTGCGAAATTCCGGCTGGGTGAATTTGGCTTGGTGATTGTCGTAGAACCGCTTGAGGTCCTCGTCGGTGGGCTCTGGCACCGCTCCCGCCGCGGTGGCGGGGACGACCACGTAGCGCAGGCTACGCGTCTCATTGTTGTAGTTGTTGAGAGCGTTCAGAAAGACTTGGGACGCGGCCGGCGTCCTACCGACCGTGCTGAGCAACTGGCGCCGCAGATTACGCTCGCGCTCGGACGCGAGATATCCTTGCTCGCTCAAATCCATGTTGCGCAGTGCCTGCTGCAAGGCGAGCGGATTGAAGTTGCCGGTGGAATCCTGGAAGGCCGGATCCTTCAGGATGCCTTGGAGCAGCGCTTCATCGCTGATGCCGAGGCGCAGGCTCTTGGCATGGGTATCCACCGCGGCGCCGCCGATGAGCCGCTCCAGCACGCGGTTCTCGAGCCCGGCATCGCGCGCTTCCTGCAAAGAGAGACTGCGGCCGGCGTCGGAGCTCATGGCGCGCAGGACATCGCGCTGCGCTCGCGAATATTCCTGCGGCGTGATCTCGGTACCACCTACCTGAATCAGGGTCTGGCTGCCGTACCCGCGGAAAATGTCGGCAATTCCCCAGATGGCGAAACTGATGACGAGCATGCCCATCAAGATCATGCCGAACGCGCGGCCTGCTCCCTTTCGCAAAGTTTCGAGTATCACGCTTGAGAAACCTTCTTGTTGGCTGTTTGCAATCCCCGCGACGAGGGGTCAAGCTAGGGTGACTGGTTCGCGCGGCGCGGGCATCATAGGTAGCGAGAGGTGAGGCGGCAAGGCACCGTTCTCTAGGCTACGCAAGGGTTTGCCGCAAGCACCAACGGCTTGTTGGCGCAGTTGAGCAGCGGGTGGGGGAGAGCAGGGTGAACGCAATCAGGCCGCTCGTTGCAGGCAATTGGAAGATGCACGGGTTGAGTGCGAGCCTGGCCGAGCTCAGGTCGTTGCAGGCTCTCCTGACGCAGGGCCCTCATGTCGCGGCGGATATCATGCTCTGCCCACCTGCGACTCTGCTCGCTCAAGCCCGTTACGTGCTCACAGACAGCGCCGTCATGCTCGGCGCCCAGGATTGCCACCCGAACGCCGAGGGCGCCCATACCGGAGACATCTCCGCGGAGATGTTGGCCGATGCCGGCGCCGCAGCCGTAATCGTCGGCCATTCGGAGCGGCGCAACGACCATGGCGAAACCGACGCTGTCGTTGCCGCCAAGGCGGCGGCGGCGCATCGGTCTGGGCTCACCGCCATCATCTGCGTGGGTGAGACGGCGGCGCAAAGACGCGACGGTGCAACGCTCAACATTGTGGAGCGCCAGCTCGACGGCTCGCTTCCGGCGTTGGCGACAGCTCACAACACCGTCATTGCCTATGAGCCGGTCTGGGCGATCGGAACCGACTGGACGCCCACACCGCGGGACGTGGCAGCGGTCCATAGCTTTATTCGGGAGCGCCTGGGCAAGGCGCTTGGAGCCGCGGGCGGCGAGCTCCGCATTCTCTATGGCGGGTCGGTAAAGCCCAATAATGCCCGCGAGCTTCTTGCCGTGGGCAACGTCAATGGCGCGCTGGTTGGCGGAGCTAGCCTTAAAGCCACCGATTTCTATGGTATTCTATCGGCTTATTCGGGGACTAGCGACTGAGGACCATGGTGCTACGCCCGCGAGTTTTGGCAGTTCTGGTTTCGGCGGCGTTGCCTTTGGCCGGAGCGGTGGCCATGGCCGAGCCGCTCGACAAGGAAAGCTGCGCCAATCTTCAGGTCCAACGCTCGAAGCTCTTGACTCGCGACATGCAGGCGGCGCTGGACCAGGGGCCCGATTGGGTCAAGACCCATCTCAATGATGAGGCGATCGACCGGGTCAGGCAATTTCTCAGCGTTGAAGAGCAGGTTCAGTTCCGCTGCCGGGGCGGCGGCGTGGCCAAAGTACCGGCAAAATCGACCGACACCACGCCCGGAAATACCGAAACCGTGCCGCTCCCAGACCGGAAACCCGCTTCTCCTACGGCGGAAAGCGGCGACGGGAAGCCTAGCCAAGCAGTGGCTGATTCGGATAAGACACCGCCTGGCAAATCGAAGGCTACACGATGACCACAGTGCTTCTCGTCATTCACATCATGATCGCCATAGCGCTGATCTGCGTGGTCCTGCTGCAGCGCTCCGAAGGCGGCGCGCTCGGCATTGGCGGCGGCGGCGGCGGGTTCATGACCGGCCGCAGCGCCGGCAACGCGCTGACCAAGACCACGGCGGTGCTCGCCGCCGCTTTCTTCGCCACCAGCCTGTCGCTCACACTCGTGGCAAGCAACCGCAGCACACCGACATCGATCTTCAACCAGGCCGGCACCCCGGTTCAGGGCGGCGGAGGGTCGCTGCCCGGCCTCGTGCTCCCGTCGGCGCCTCCAGCACCGGCGGCGCCGCAAGCGCCGCAGTCGAAATAGCCGCCAAGCGATTCGCTCCAGAAAATCCGCGTTGATCGTCGCGATATGTAGCGATTAACGTGGATCGATCAGGATTTGCCGCGCATTTCCGGGAGGGGTAGATGGAGTCGAGCTTAGGGCTACGACTCAATGTCCTTTCAGTGTATGGTCAAGGCCCATGGCGCGGTACGTCTTCATTACCGGCGGCGTGGTCTCCTCTCTCGGCAAGGGGCTGGCATCGGCTGCTCTCGGAGCACTGCTCCAGGCGCGCGGCTACAATGTGCGCCTGCGCAAGCTCGATCCCTACCTGAATGTCGACCCGGGGACCATGAGCCCCTATCAGCACGGCGAGGTGTTCGTCACTGATGACGGCGCCGAGACCGATCTCGACCTCGGCCATTATGAGCGCTTCACCGGTCGCCCCGCCTGCCAGGCGGACAACATCACCACCGGGCGCATCTACCAGCAGATCATCACCAAGGAGCGGCGCGGCGATTATCTCGGCTCGACCGTGCAGGTCATTCCCCACGTCACCGACGCGATCAAGGCCTTCATTACCACCGGCAATGAGGACGTCGACTTCGTGCTCTGCGAGATCGGCGGCACTGTCGGCGACATCGAGGGCCTGCCCTTCTTCGAGGCGATCCGCCAACTCGGCAACGAGCTGCCGCGCGGCCACTCGGTGTTCATCCATCTCACCCTCGTGCCCTTCATTCCGAGCGCCGGCGAGCTCAAGACCAAGCCGACACAACACTCGGTGAAGGAGCTGCGCTCGATCGGCATCCAGCCAGACGTGCTGCTCTGCCGCTGCGAGCGGCCGCTACCAAAGGACGAGCGGCGCAAGATCGCGCTCTTCTGCAATGTTCGCCCGGAAGCCGTGATCCAGGCGCTCGACGTGGCGTCTATCTTCGAGGTGCCCGGCCGCTACCACGCCGAAGGCCTCGACCGCGAAGTGCTCGCAGCGTTCGGCATCAAGAACGCGCCGGAGCCTGACCTCGATCGCTGGCGGCAAATCGCCGAGACCATCGCCAATCCCGACGGCGAGGTGAATGTCGCGGTGGTCGGCAAATACACCGGGCTCAAGGACGCCTACAAATCGCTCAACGAAGCGCTCGTGCATGGCGGCATCGCCAACAAGGTTAAGGTCAATCTGCAATGGATCGAGTCGCAGACCTTCGAGCAGGAGGATGCGTCTGCATACTTAGAGGACGTGCATGGCATCCTCGTCCCCGGCGGCTTCGGCGAGCGCGGCTCTGAGGGGAAGATCCGCGCGGCGCGTTATGCGCGCGAGCGGGGCGTGCCTTATTTCGGCATCTGCTTCGGCATGCAGATGGCGGTGATCGAGGTTGCCCGCGACCTTGCCGGGATCGAGGACGCATGCTCGACCGAGTTCGGCCCGACGCCGGAACCCGTCATCGGCCTGATGACCGAATGGATGAAGGGCGACGAGCTTGAGAAGCGCCAGACCAACGGCAATCTCGGCGGCACCATGCGGCTTGGCGCCTATGACGCCGTGCTCGCCAGGGGCAGCAAGGTCGCCGAGATTTATGGCGCCACACGCATCTCCGAGCGCCACCGCCACCGCTATGAGGTGAACACACGCTATCGCAATCGCCTCGAGGCGGCGGGTCTGCGCTTTTCGGGGCTATCGCCGGATGGGCTGCTGCCGGAGATCGTGGAGATCCCCGACCATCCCTGGTTCATCGGCGTGCAGTTCCACCCTGAGCTGAAATCGCGGCCGTTCGAGCCGCACCCGCTGTTCGCCTCGTTTATCGGCGCTGCCGTCGAGCAGAGCCGCCTCGTGTAGTTGGGGGGAGTCGGGGCCTTGAATGTCGAACAGTATCCGTAGCGGTGGCTGCGTCTGCGGCAAGGTGAGGTTCACGGCAAAGGGCGAGCCGTATAGCAGCGGCGTCTGTCACTGCCGCATAAGCTTACATTGATGTATAAGACATTTCTGCTTGAAAGGTAGCGCGTAGGTAGCGTTTCTACGGGCCCGCTCACACCGATCCACCCCATCTCGCGCGCCTTGTTATTGGCAGCCCGCCAGGCGCGTCAGCAGGCCATTGGGGGGCAGTTCAACAGACGGCGCCGATCTGGTTGCCCTAAATAAATCGCACAAAGAGCGCCCGTCGAGTTTTTCGGAATGGACTGTAACTGCTTAGTGAATTTAAGAAACCGGCTGTTCGAGGACGATCTGAACTTCGATGCACGCGGCCGGGAGTTTCGCGCCAAGCCAACGATTGAATGCCCACCACCCGTGCCGGGGATAATCCGAAAGCCACGCGCCTCGACAGAACGCATTTTGGAATGAGCTAGGAGCGTCGCCTTGAAATTTGCCAAAGTGAAGGCCTGGACATGAGTGCGCTTACCCTTATGCCCGCACAAGCGATCGAAAATCGGCACAAGATACCGGCGCCCAAGATGCAAAGGCGGTAAGAAGATCGGCACGCCGACGAAGGTCCGTCCACCCGGTTTCACGAGGCGGCCAATGCTCGCCAACGGTGTCTCAAGATCTAGCAAATGCTCGAGT
>DASZGQ010000025.1:0-12629 GCA_035938735.1 Methyloceanibacter sp. | reverse complement strand
GCTCGAGCCGATCATGAAGGTCGAGGCGGTGACGCCGGAAGAGTATGTCGGCGGTATCATCGGCGATCTCACCAGCCGGCGCGGCCAGGTGCGTGGTCAGGAGACGCGCGGCAACGCAGCGGTGATCAGCGCCATGGTGCCACTCGCCAACATGTTCGGTTACGTGAATACGCTCCGCTCTATGAGCCAGGGCAGGGCGCAGTTCACCATGCAATTCGACCACTATGCGCAAGTTCCGCAGGCGGTCGCCGAAGAGGTGCAGGCGAAGTACGCCTGAGGTTCCGGGGCCCCGGAGGCCTTTGGAGAAGACTTTCGTTTTGTGTTGAAGGATGGAGAGCCAGCATGGCTAAGGAAAAATTCCAGCGGACGAAGCCGCATTGCAACATCGGAACCATCGGTCACGTCGATCATGGCAAGACTACGCTGACGGCAGCGATCACCAAAGTGCTGGCCGAGAAGGGCGGCGCCAAGTTCATCGCCTATGACGAGATCGACAAGGCGCCGGAGGAGAAGGCGCGTGGTATTACCATCTCCACCGCGCATGTGGAGTATGAGACCGGCAAGCGTCACTACGCGCATGTCGACTGTCCTGGTCACGCCGACTATGTGAAGAACATGATCACCGGCGCCGCGCAGATGGACGGCGCCATTCTCGTGGTGTCGGCCGCCGACGGCCCGATGCCGCAGACGCGCGAGCACATTCTGCTTGCTCGCCAGGTCGGTGTGCCGGCGCTCGTCGTATACCTGAACAAAGTTGACATGGTTGATGATCCCGAGCTGCTCGACTTGGTCGAACTCGAGGTACGCGAGCTCCTGTCCAAGTATGAGTTCCCCGGCGATGAAATCCCGATCGTCAAGGGCTCGGCGCTTGCCGCCCTTGAAGGCCGCGACGACGAGATCGGCAAGAACTCCATCGGCGCTTTGATGGATGCGGTCGATTCCTATATCCCGCAGCCGGACCGTCCCAAAGACAAGCCGTTCCTCATGCCGATCGAAGACGTGTTCTCGATCTCCGGCCGCGGCACCGTGGTGACCGGCCGTATCGAGCGCGGCGTAGTCAAAGTCGGCGAGGAAGTCGAGATCGTCGGCATCAGGCCCACGACCAAGACCACCGTCACCGGCGTCGAGATGTTCCGCAAGCTGCTCGACCAGGGCGAGGCTGGCGACAATGTCGGCTGCCTGCTGCGCGGCGTCGATCGCGACGGCGTGGAGCGCGGCCAAGTGCTGGCCAAGCCAGGCTCGGTCAAGCCGCACACCAAGTTCAAGGCCGAGGCTTACATCCTCACCAAGGAGGAGGGCGGCCGCCACACACCGTTCTTCGGCAACTACCGTCCGCAGTTCTACTTCCGCACCACCGACGTGACCGGCGTAGTGCACCTGCCGGAGGGCACCGAGATGGTGATGCCCGGCGACAACATCGCCATGACGGTCGAGCTGATCGTGCCGATCGCCATGGAGGAGAAGCTCCGATTCGCCATTCGCGAAGGGGGCCGCACGGTCGGCGCCGGCGTGGTGGCGGCGATCATCGAATAAAGGGAGGCAGAAAAGAGCGCGTTGTCCTAAGGCCGCGCGCTCTTCGACGTTCAAGGACCATCGAGATGCAAAGCCAGAACATAAGAATCAGGCTGAAAGCCTTCGACCACCGGATTCTCGATGCGTCGACCAAGGAGATCGTCAACACGGCGAAGCGCACGGGCGCCGAGGTGCGGGGACCTATTCCCCTGCCGACGCGCATCGAGAAGTTCACCGTCAATCGGTCGCCTCATATCGATAAGAAGAGCCGGGAGCAGTTCGAGATGCGCACGCATAAGCGCCTGCTCGACATCGTCGACCCAACGCCGCAGACCGTCGATGCCTTGATGAAGCTCGACCTCGCCGCCGGCGTGGATGTCGAGATCAAGCTCTAGGCGGGCGGAAGACGAGGCAAGGAATTCATCCGATGCGATCAGGTGTCATCGCGCAAAAGCTCGGCATGACGAGGATCTTCACCGACGCCGGGGAGCATATCCCGGTGACGGTGCTGCGCCTCGACCGTTGCCAGGTCGTTGGCCATCGCACGTCCGAGAAGAACGGCTATACCGCGCTGCAGCTCGGCGCCGGCACGCCAAAGGTGAAGCGGCTGACGCGCGCCGCGCGCGGGCATTTCGCCGTGGCCAATGTCGAGCCCAAGCGCAAGCTCGCCGAATTCCGCGTGAGCCCGGAGAATGTGATCGAGGTCGGTGCCGAGATCACCGCCGACCATTTTGTCGAAGGCCAATTCGTCGACGTGTCCGGCACCACCATCGGCAAGGGTTTTGCTGGCGTCATCAAGCGTCACGGTTTCGGCGGCTTGCGTGCCTCGCATGGCGTGTCGGTGAGCCATCGCAGCCACGGTTCGACCGGACAGCGCCAGGACCCGGGTAAGGTGTTCAAGGGCAAGAAGATGGCCGGGCATATGGGCGACGTGAACGTCACCACCCAGAATTTGCGCGTCGTGAAGACCGACCCGGAGCGCGGGCTAATCATGATCCGCGGCGCGGTGCCTGGTACCAAGGGCGGCTGGGTGCTGCTGCGCGACGCGGTGAAGCGGACTCTCCCGGAGACTGCACCGAAGCCCGGCGCCTTCCGCAAGGGATCCGGCGAGGCTGCGAACCGGCCGGCCAAGTCCGCTCCCGAGGCGGAGCCAGTACAAGCTGAGGCGGGGAGCCAACAGTAATGCAGGCCGACGTCACCACGCTTGACGCCAAGAAGGCGGGAACGGTTGAGCTCCCGGACGATGTGTTCGGGCTAGAGCCGCGCCCCGACATCCTCCACCGCATGGTGCGGTACCAGCTCGCCAAGCGGCGCAGCGGCTCGGCTCACGTGAAGGATCGCTCCGAGGTCAATTACACGACCGCCAAGATGTATCGGCAGAAAGGCACTGGCCGCGCCCGGCACGGGAGCAAGAAGGCACCGATCTTCAGGGGCGGCGGCAAGGCCTTCGGGCCGAAGCCGCGCAGTCACGCCATCGAGTTGCCCAAAAAGGTCCGCGCGCTCGCGCTCAAGCATGCGCTTTCCTCCAAGGTGAAGTCGGACACGCTGGTGGTGATCGAGAAATGCGAGCTGAAAGAGGCCAAGACCAAGGAGCTCAAGTCGCTCTTCTCCAAGCTCGGCCTTGGCTCGGTGCTGATCATTGACGGTGCCGCAGTGCAGGAGGCCTTCGCCAAAGCCGCGCGCAATCTGCCGGGCGTCGATGTGCTGCCGGTCGCTGGTATCAACGTCTACGACATTCTCAACCACGACAAGCTCGTGCTGACCAAGGCGGCCGTGGAAGCGCTGGAGGCGCGGTTCAAATGAGTGCGCTGTCCGCCTACGACGTCGTCCTCGCGCCGGTCATCACCGAGAAATCGAGCATGGCGTCTGAATCGAACCAAGTGGTGTTCAAGGTGCGCCGTGACGCGACCAAGCCGGAGATCAAGGCGGCCGTGGAGCAGCTCTTCAAGGTCAAGGTGCTCTCCGTGAACACGATCCTGCGCAAGGGCAAGACCAAGACGTTTCGCGGGGTAAGAGGCAAGCAGCAGGACGTCAAGAAAGCGATCGTTAGGCTCGCCGAAGGCGACAAGATCGACGTGACCACGAGGATCTAGCACCGCCATGGCCCTCAAAACCTTCAAGCCCACCACGCCCAGCCAGCGCCAGCTCGTGCTCATCGACCGCAGCAATCTGTGGAAGGGCAAACCCGTCAAGGCGCTGACCGAAGGCCTGGTCAAGACCGGCGGCCGCAACAATCAGGGCCGCGTGTCCATGTGGCATCGCGGCGGCGGGCATAAGCGCAGTTATCGGCTCGTCGATTTCAAGCGCAGCAAGCTCGGTATGCCTGCGACCGTCGAGCGGCTCGAATACGATCCGAACCGCACCGCCTTCATCGCGCTGATCCGTTATGAGGACGGCGAGCTCGCCTACATCCTCGCGCCGCAGCGGCTGTCCGCCGGCGACACGGTGATCGCCGATACCCGCGTCGACGTGAAGCCAGGCAATGCCATGCCGCTTGCCAACATGCCGATCGGTACCATCGTCCACAATGTGGAGATGAAGGTCGGCAAGGGCGGCCAGATCGCCCGCGCCGCCGGAACCTATGTCCAGCTTGTCGGGCGCGATCCAGGCTACGCCATCCTCCGGCTCAACTCCGGCGAGACGCGCATGGTGCCGGCCGCCTGCATGGCGACCGTGGGTGCGGTGTCCAACCCGGACAACTCCAACGTCTCGATCGGCAAGGCCGGAAGGGTGCGGTGGAAGGGACGGCGCCCCGTCGTGCGCGGCGTGGCCATGAATCCGGTCGATCACCCGCATGGCGGCGGCGAAGGCCGTACCTCTGGCGGACGGCATCCGGTGACGCCCTGGGGCAAGTCTACTAAGGGCAAGAAGACGCGGCATAACCGGTCGACCGACAAGTTCATCCTGCGCAGCCGCCATATGAAGAAGAAAGGTTAGGCTCGTGGCACGCTCGATTTGGAAGGGCCCGTTCGTCGACGGGTATTTGCTGAAGAAGGCCGAGAAGGCGCGCGGCTCAGGCTCGAACGCGGTGATCAAGCTGTGGTCGCGCCGCTCGACCATCCTGCCGCAATTCGTCGGGCTTACCTTCGGCGTGCACAACGGCCGCAAGCATATTCCGGTGCTCGTCACCGAGGACATGGTCGGCCACAAATTCGGCGAGTTCGCGCCGACGCGGACCTTTTATGGCCACGCAGCAGACCGCAAGGCGAAAAGGACGAAAGAGTAATGGGCAAGCCGCATCGCGAGCGCACACTCGCGGACAACGAGGCGAGAGCCGTGACCAAGCTCCTGCGCGTCAGCCCGCAGAAGCTGAACCTGCTCGCCCAGCTGATCCGCGGCAAGAAGGTCGACAACGCGCTCGCCGACCTCACCTTCTCGCGCAAGCGCATCGCCCGCGACGTGAAGAAGACGCTGGAATCGGCCATCGCCAATGCCGAGAACAACCATGATCTCGACGTCGACGCGCTGATCGTCTCCGAGGCCTATGTCGGCAAGAAGCTGGTGATGAAACGTCTGAAGGCGCGGGCGCGCGGGCGCGCGAGCCGCATTGAGAAACCGTTTGCGCAAATCACCGTCATCGTGCGCCAAGTCGAGGAGTCTGCGTGATGGGACAGAAGGTCAATCCAATCGGGCTCAGGCTCGGCGTCAACCGCACCTGGGATTCGCGCTGGTATGCGTCGCGCAGCGAATATGCGCGCCTGCTGCACGAAGATCTCAAGATGCGCGAGCACATCCTAACCTCGCGCAAGCAGGCCGGCATCTCCAAGGTCGTGATCGAACGCCCGCACAAGAAGTGCCGGGTGACGGTGCACACCGCGCGCCCTGGCATCCTGATCGGCAAGAAAGGCGCCGACATCGAGAAGCTCCGCCGCGAGCTCGCCGCGATGACCGACTCGGAGGTGCATCTCAACATCGTCGAGGTGCGCAAACCAGAGATCGACGCCACGCTGGTGGCCGAGGGCATTGCGCAACAGCTCGAGCGCCGCGTGGCCTTCCGTCGCGCCATGAAGCGCGCCGTGCAGTCAGCCATCCGCATGGGCGCGCTCGGCATTCGCATCAATTGCGGCGGCCGGCTCGGCGGCGCGGAAATCGCGCGCATGGAATGGTATCGCGAGGGCCGCGTGCCGCTGCATACGCTGCGCGCCGATATCGATTACGGCACGGCGCTTGGACGCACCGCCTACGGCGTGATCGGCGTCAAGGTGTGGATCTTCAAGGGCGAGATCATGGCCCACGATCCGATGGCGCAGGAGCATCGGGCGCTCGAGGCACAGGAAGGTGGACGCTCGACGGGGCGCCGCGAGGCCCCGCAGGCGCAGGCTTGAAAGGCGGATTGAACGGTCATGTTGCAACCGAAACGCACGACGTATCGCAAGGCGCACAAGGGCCGCATCAAGGGCGCGGCGTCGAGCGCCATCAGCCTGAGCTTCGGCTCCCATGGGTTGAAGGCGCAGGAGCCTGCTCGTATCACCGCGCGACAGATCGAGGCGGCGCGGCGGGCGATGACGCGACAGATGAAGCGTGCCGGCCGCGTGTGGATCCGCGTGTTCCCCGACGTGCCGGTGTCGAAGAAGCCGACCGAGGTGCGCATGGGTAAGGGCAAGGGCACGCCCGAGTTTTGGGTGGCGCGGGTGAAGCCTGGCCGTGTCATGTTTGAGATCGACGGAGTGACCGACGCTGTGGCGCGCGAGTCGCTCCGGCTTGGTGCCGCGAAGCTACCGCTCAAGACGCGCGTAGTCACGCGCATCGTGGAGGCTTGAGGACCATGAAAGCGGCTCAGGTGCGCGGCATGACGATCGATCAGCTCAACGACGAGCTGGTCAAGCTCAAGAAGGAGCGGTTCAACCTGCGCTTCCAGGCGGCCTCCGGCCAGCTTGAGAACACGGCGCGGGTGAGAGAGATCAGGCGCGATATCGCGCGCATCCAGACCATCACGCGGCAGAAGAACGCTGCCGATGCCAAGGCTTGAGGACTTAAAGAAATGCCGAAACGAGTACTGCAAGGGGTCGTGGTGAGCGACAAGAATGACAAGACGGTGGTGGTTCGCGTCGAGCGCCGCTTCACCCATCCTTTGCTGCAAAAGACCGTGCGGCAGTCCAAGAACTATCACGCCCATGATGAGAAGAACGAGTTCAAGGTAGGCGAGATGGTGTGGATCGAGGAGTGTCCGCCGATTTCGAAGCAGAAGCGCTGGGTGGTGCTGCCGCGCGAGCAGGCGGCAAGCTAGAGGGTCGAGGCGTCAAGCCGAAGATAAGTTGCCATGATCCAGATGCAGACCAATCTCGATGTCGCCGATAACTCAGGCGCAAGGCGCGTGCAGTGCATTAAGGTGCTCGGCGGGTCGAAACGCAAATACGCCTCGATCGGCGACACCATTGTGGTCTCCGTGAAGGAGGCCATCCCGCGCGGTCGCGTGAAGAAGGGCCAGGTGATGAAGGCCGTGGTGGTGCGCACCGCCACGGGCGTGCGCCGCCCCGACGGCTCGATCATCCGCTTCGACCGCAACGCCGCTGTCCTGGTCAATCCGCAAGGCGAGCCGATCGGCACCCGCATCTTCGGGCCCGTCACCCGCGAGCTTAGAGCCAAGAAGCACATGAAGATCGTGTCGCTCGCGCCGGAGGTCCTCTAGATGGTCAAGCTTAAGATTCGGAAGGGCGACCACGTCGTGGTCATCACCGGCAAGGACAAGGGCAAGAAGGGCGAAGTGCTGAAGGTGATCCCGGAGGAGAACCGCGCCATCGTCCAAGGCGTCGCCATGATCAAGCGGCACCAGCGGCAGACCACGACCCAGGACGGCGGCATCATCTCCAAGGAGGCTGCCATCCACATTTCCAACCTCGCGCTCGAGGATCCCAAGGACGGGAAGCCCACGCGCGTCGGGTGCAAGTTTCTGAGAGACGGGCGCAAGGTCCGCTTTGCCAAGCGCTCCGGCGAGGTGATTGATGGCTGAGACCGCTTATATCCCACGGCTCAAGCAGCAATATCAGGACGTGCTGCGCGGCGAGCTCATCAAGGAGTTCGGCTATGCGAACCCGATGCAGGTGCCGCGGCTCGACAAAGTCGTGCTCAATATGGGTGTGGGCGAAGGCATCAATGACTCCAAGAAGGTCAACGCGGCGGCCGCCGACCTTGCGCTTATCGCCGGGCAGAAGCCGGTGATCACGCGCGCGCGGAAGTCGATTGCAACCTTCAAGTTGCGCGAGGGTATGCCGATCGGCGCCAGGGTGACGCTGCGGCAGAACCGGATGTACGAGTTCGTCGACCGGCTGGTGAATATCGCGCTGCCACGGGTGCGCGACTTCAGAGGGTTGAATCCGAAAAGCTTCGACGGCCGCGGCAACTTCACGCTCGGGCTCAAGGAGCACATCATTTTCCCCGAGATCAATTTCGACAAGGTCGAGGAGATCTGGGGCATGGACATCATCGTATGCACTACGGCGCCCAATGACGACGAGGCGCGCGCGTTGCTTAAGCATCTGAATTTTCCGTTCCGCAGCTAGGGCTTGGCGGCCTGAGGCTGCGTTAGGAGGACTGAATGGCAAAGACGAGCATGGTCGAGCGGAACAACAAGCGCCGTCGGCTGGCCAAGAAATTCAAAGTACGGCGGACTCGGCTCAAGGGGATCGCTGCCGACCGCAAACTTCCGGCCGAGGAGCGCTTCGCGGCGAGGCTCAAGCTCGCCGAGCTGCCGCGCAACTCGTCGCCGACGCGCATCCGCAACCGCTGTGACCTCACCGGGCGGCCACGCGGCTATTACCGCAAGCTCCGCATGTCGCGCATCGCGCTGCGTGAGCTCGCGAGCAATGGACAGATTCCGGGAATGATCAAGTCGAGCTGGTAGGACCACTGATGAGCATCAACGATCCCCTAGGCGATATGCTCGCGCGCATCCGTAACGCGCAGATGCGCCACAAGGCCAAGGTGACGACGCCCGCCTCCCGCTTGCGCGAGCATGTGCTCGACGTGCTGGTGGAGGAGGGCTTCATCCGTGGCTATGCGCGCGTCGACTATAGCGGCGGCCGGTCGGAGTTCGATATCGAGCTCAAATATTTCGACGGCGAGCCAGTGATCAAGGATATCAAGCGCATATCGACGCCGGGGCGGCGGGTGTATTCCTCGGTGCGTGATCTGCCGACCGTCGCTAACGGGCTTGGCGTCTCCATACTCTCGACACCGAAGGGCGTCATGTCTGACTCGCGCGCCCGCACCGAGAACGTGGGCGGTGAGATCTTGTGCAGCGTGTTCTAGGACTGATGGACGAAGGGCGATTTTTGATGTCGCGGATTGGCAAAAAACCGGTGGCAATTCCGAAGGGCGTGACCGCCGCGGTGAACGGCCAGGAGGTCGCGGTGAAGGGGCCGAAGGGCGAGCTCAAGCACGTCCTGGTGGACGACGTCATCGCCAAGCTCGAGGATGGCGGGATCGAAGTGAGCCTGCGCGAGGACACGCAGAACGCGCGCGCCATGTGGGGCATGTCGCGGACGCTGATCTCGAACCTCATGACCGGTGTGACCGAAGGCTTCACCAGGAAACTCGAGATTACGGGCGTCGGCTACCGGGCCGCGGTGCAGGGGTCGAGCCTCCAGCTTCAGCTCGGTTACAGCCACGACGTCACCTTTGCTATTCCTAAGGGCATTCAGGTCGTGTGCCCGAAGCCGACCGAGATCGTGATTACGGGAATCGACAAGCAGCAGGTTGGTCAGGTGGCGGCTGAGATCAGAAAGTTTCGGCCGCCGGAGCCGTATAAGGGCAAGGGTGTCCGCTATGCGGGCGAATTCATCCTCCGCAAGGAAGGCAAGAAGAAGTAGCGAGATCGGCCATGAGCGCTCTGAATGAAGGCTTTATGCGGCGTGCACAGCGGGTGCGCCATACGCTCAAGCGGAAGGCGCATGGCCGCGCGCGCCTGTCGGTGTTCCGCTCGTCCAAGCACATCTACGCGCAGGTGATCGACGACAGCGCGGGCCGTACCATGGCCGCGGCATCGACCTTGGACAAGGACCTCAAGGGTTCGCTCAAAAAGGGCAGCGACATGGAAGCGGCGCAGGCCGTCGGCAAGCTCGTCGCCGAGCGGGCGTTGCGGGCGGGCGTCACCAACGTGGTGTTTGACCGCGGCGGCTATTTCTACCATGGGCGCGTGAAGGCGCTCGCCGACGCTGCCCGCGAGGCAGGGCTGAATTTCTAAAGGACCAAGAGCATGGTGGATCGCAAAGGCGGCAGAGGCCCGGAAAGACGAGACCGCGATGATCGCGAGCGCGACAGCGAGTTCATCGACAAGCTCGTGCATATCAATCGCGTGGCCAAGGTGGTGAAGGGCGGACGGCGGTTCGGCTTCGCCGCGCTTGTCGTCATCGGCGATCGGAAGGGCCGCGTCGGCTTCGGCCATGGCAAGGCGCGCGAGGTGCCGGAGGCGATCCGCAAAGCCACGGAAGCCGCTAAGCGGAACCTAATCAAGGTGCCGTTGCGCGAAGGCCGCACGCTGCATCACGACGTGACCGGCCGGCATGGTGCGGGCCGCGTCGTGCTCAGGGCGGCGCCGGCAGGCACCGGCATCATCGCCGGCGGCCCGATGCGCGCGGTATTCGAAACGCTCGGCATCCAGGACGTGGTGGCGAAGTCGCTCGGCAGCTCAAATCCATACAATATGGTGCGCGCCACCTTCGATGCCCTGCGCCATGAGGACAGTCCGCGCGGGGTTGCGGCACGACGCGGCAAGAAGGTGAGCGAGATCGTATCGCGCCGGAGAGACGGCGCCGGCGACAGCGCTGGCCAGGCCGAGGCTTAAGGCTGGCGAAGCGCCCAGAGGTAACGGAACATGGCCAAGACAGCGGACAGAAAGACGATCGTGGTCGAGCAGATCGGCAGCCCCATCAGGCGGCCCGGCATTCAGCGCGCTACCCTGATCGGACTTGGACTGAACAAGATGCATAAGCGCCGGACGCTGATCGACAGCCCGCAGGTGCGCGGCATGGTCGCGAAGATTCATCATCTCGTGCGCATCGTTGACGACGAGGCAGGAAAGTAAGCGTCATGCGGCTGAATGAGATCAAGGACCGGGACGGGGCCACCAAGGCCAAGAAGCGGCTCGGCCGTGGCATTGGCTCAGGCCTCGGCAAGACTGCTGGCCGCGGCACCAAGGGCCAGAAGGCTCGCGCCGGCGCCGCCATCAAGGGCTTCGAAGGCGGCCAGATGCCGCTCCACCGGAGGCTACCGAAGCGCGGCTTCAACAACATCTTCGCGAAGAAGTTCAACGAGCTCAATCTCGGCCGCATCCAAGAGGCGGTCGATTCTGGCAGGCTCGATGCGAAGAAGCCGATCACCGTCGATGCGCTAAAGGAAGCAGGACTTATCCGGCGGCCTAAGGATGGGGTACGGTTGCTCGGCTATGGCGAGCTGAAGACCAAGCTTGCCTTTGAGGTGACCGGCGCTTCGGGAAGCGCGCTCAAGGCCATCGAATCCGCGGGCGGCACGGTCACGTTGAAATCCATCACCGGGCGCGAGGCTCCCGCGGCCGATGCGATCAAGAGGAAGCGCCGCGCGGAAAAGCGCGAGGCTCTGGCAGCTAAAACAAAGGGCAAGTCCGGCAAGGCGCCCAAGGCCGAGGACGAGCAGGCTGGAGAGGCAGAGGCAAAGCCTGCCAAAGCCGCGAAGGCAAAGGCTGAACCTGCGGCTGAAGCCGCCACGGCCAAGTCGCCAAAGAAGGAAAAGGCCACTGAGGCCGAGCACAAGAAGCCGAAAGCGAAGCCCGAAGCTGGCAAGAAGGACAAGTCCTGAGGCGCCAAGCCCCAAACTTGCCATAGAAATGTCGCGAGCGGCCGCATACCTCGTTCGATAGTGTTGAAAGGGAAGAGACCCCCATGGTTTCTGCCGCCGAACAGTTGGTTTCCAATCTGAACTTCGCCGCCTTCGCCAAGGCGGACGAACTGAAGAAGCGCATCTGGTTCACGCTCGGCGCGCTCCTCATCTACCGGCTCGGCACCTATATCCCGATCCCGGGCATCAACCCGCAGGCCTTGGCCGAGGTGTTCCGGCAGAACCAGTCGGGCCTGCTCGGCATGTTCGACATGTTCTCCGGCGGCGCGGTCGGGCGCATGGCGATCTTTGCCCTGAACATCATGCCGTACATCTCGGCGTCGATCATCATTCAGCTGCTCACCACGGTGTCACCGCATCTCGAGCAGCTGAAGAAAGAAGGCGAGCAGGGCCGCCGGCAGATGAACCAGTACACCCGCTACGGCACGGTTCTGCTCGCCGGGCTACAGGCCTACGGCATCGCCGTGGGACTCGAAGGCGCGGGGCATGTGGTGCTCGACCCTGGCATATTCTTCCGCATCACCACGGTGATCACGCTCGTGGGCGGGACCATCTTCCTGATGTGGCTCGGCGAGCAGATCACGGCGCGGGGCGTCGGCAACGGCATCTCGCTCATCATCTTCGCCGGCATCGTGGCGCGGCTGCCCCACGCGGTTCTCGGCACGCTCGAGCTCGGCCGCACCGGCGCAATGTCGACCATGCTCATTCTCGCCATCGTCGTGCTCGCCGTGGTGGTGATCGCGGTGATCGTGTTCATGGAGAGGGCGCAGCGGCGACTCCTCGTGCAATATCCCAAGCGGCAAGTCGGCAACCGCATGTTCCAGGGCGATTCCTCGCATCTGCCGCTGAAACTCAACAGCGCGGGCGTCATCCCGCCGATCTTTGCCTCCTCGCTCCTGCTCTTGCCGGTGACGTTCGCCAATTTCTCGGCCGGGCAGGGGCCGGAGTGGTTGATCACCGTTACGGCGCTGCTCGGCCAGGGACAGCCTTTGCATATCTTGCTCTATGTCGCGCTGATCATCTTCTTCGCCTTCTTCTACACGGCCGTCGTCTTCAACCCGAAGGACACGGCGGACAATCTGAAGAAGTACGGCGGATTCCTCCCGGGCATTAGGCCTGGCGAGCGTACCGCCGAGTATATCGACTATGTGCTTACGCGAATTACCGTGGTCGGTGCGCTGTACCTCGCGGCGGTCTGCGTGCTGCCCGAGATCTTGATCGCCTATGCTGGCGCCCCATTCTATTTCGGCGGCACCTCGCTCCTCATCGTAGTGAGCGTCACCATGGATACGGTGGCGCAGGTCCAG
>DASZGQ010000024.1:0-13531 GCA_035938735.1 Methyloceanibacter sp. | reverse complement strand
CAGGCGCCGTCAGATGGCTCCAATGCGGGACCGCGCTCGCGCTGATCAAGCTTACGCCCATCGCGTTGGGTCGTATCGTCGCGCCTTCTTAAGAGGTGCGTCATGACAACCCGCCAATATGAGCTGGTCGAGCGGGTAAAGAGCTATGAGCCCGACGCCGACGAGGCGCTGCTCAACCGCGCCTATGTCTATGCCATGAAGGCGCATGGCAATCAGAAGCGGGCGTCGGGTGCGCCCTTCTTCTCCCATCCCCTCGAAGTTGCCGCCATCCTCGCGGAGATGCGGCTCGACGACGCCACTATCGCCACGGCGCTGCTCCACGACACCATCGAGGACACCGGAGCCACGCGGAGCGAGATCGACGCGCTGTTCGGCGCCGAGATCGGCTCTCTCGTCGACGGCCTCACCAAGATCAAGAAGCTCGACCTCGTCACCAAGAAAGCCGAGCAGGCGGAAAACTTTCGCAAGCTGCTGCTCGCCATTTCGAGCGACATCCGCGTGCTGCTCGTCAAATTCGCCGATCGGCTGCACAACATGCGCACGTTAGGGGCTATGAAACCCACCAAGCGCACGATCATCGCCGAGGAAACCATGGATATCTATGCGCCGCTCGCCGGGCGCATGGGCATGCAGTGGTTGCGTGACGAACTCGAGGACCATGCGTTTCGCTGGCTCAACCCAGAAGGCTACGCCGCGGTCGTCGATCGCCTCAAAATGCTGCGTGACCGCAATCAAGGCCTGATCGAGGAGATTGAGAACGCCCTGCGCAAGAAGCTCGAGGAGGCCAGGGTGCCGGCCACTGTCGCGTTCCGCGAGAAGAAGCCCTACGCTATCTGGAGCAAGATGGAGCGGAAGCAGATTTCGCTCGAGCAGCTCTCCGACATTTACGCCTTCCGCATCGTGGTGAACGAGGTTGAGGTTTGCTATCGGGCGCTCGCCGTGGTGCACACCACCTGGCACGCAGTACCCGGACGCTTCAAGGACTACATTTCGAGCCCTAAACAGAACGATTACCAGTCGATCCACACCACCATCGTTGGTCCGCGTCATCAGCGCGCCGAGCTCCAGATCCGCACCGAGCGCATGCATTCGGTCGCCGAATACGGCGTGGCGGCGCACGCGCTCTACAAGGACTCGGCCAATAGCTCCGGACCGCAAAACAGCGTGCTGCCGAGTCATGAAAGCAATGCCTATCGCTGGCTCCGGCATCTCGTAGACATGCTGCTCGAAGGCGATAATCCCGAGGAGTTCCTCGAGCACACCAAGCTCGAGCTGTTCCAGGATCAGGTATTTTGCTTCACGCCGAAGGGGCGCCTGATCGCGCTGCCGCGCGGTGCTAACCCGATCGACTTCGCCTACGCGGTGCACACCGACATCGGCAACACTTGCGTGGGCTGCAAGATCAATGGTCGGGCGATGCCGCTCGTCACCGAACTCAGGAATGGCGATGAGGTGGAAATCATAATCTCGGAAGTGCAAGCGCCGCCGTCTGCATGGCAAAGCCTCGCCGTCACCGGCAAGGCGCGCTCGGCAATTAGGCGTGCGACACGCGACGCGGCGCGGGCCCAATATGGCAAACTGGGGCGCGAAATTCTTCAACGCGCCTTCAACCGGCGCGGCAAAGCATTCAGCGAGGAGGCTATAAGTCAGGCTTTGACACGTCTCTCGCAGAAGACCACCGAGGACATCATCGCCGCCGTCGGCCGCGGTGAGCTCTCCTCGGCCGACGTGATCCGGGCGGCCTGGCCGGAAGACACTGGCGAGGCGCCGAAACGACGCCGCAAAGTCAAGCGCGCCGAGGAGGGCTGGTTTGGTCTCGGCAAGGTGATGGGCCTCAAATTCCGTTGGCCGGGCTCGAGCAACAGCGAGCGGAGCCGCTCCTCCGGCGCCAGCCTTCCCATCAGGGGCCTGCGCGGTGATCTGCCGGTGAGCTTTGCCGAGGATGGCGCTGTGCCCGGCGACCGCATCGTCGGCATTCTTACGCCCGGCCAGGGCATCACCATTTATCCCATCCACGCCGAAGCGCTGAAGGCCTTCGACGAGGAGCCGGAGCGCTGGATTGACGTGACCTGGGACATCGACGAGGACAACCCGCAGCGCTTTCCGGCGAAGATCGAGGTGACAGCATTGAACGAGCCTGGCAGCCTGGCGCAGGTAGCCGCCGTCATCGGCGAGGCCGATGGCAATATCGACAATATCAAGATCATGAAGCAGGTCCCGGACTACGCCGAGATGGTCATCGATCTCGAAGTTTGGGACTTGACCCATCTGAACGAGATCCTCGCCGGATTGCGGGCCAAGGACGTTGTCTCTTCCGCCGCGCGGGTCAGCGGCTAGCTCGGCAAGGAGGGGCAGACGTCGCATACTGGCCTTGAACCCTGGCGAACAGAGGAATTTTGCCTAGATTGAGGGGGCTTGCTGGTCCGCTGGCGCGTGCCTCAAGCTAATGTTGGGCGCGAAGAGGTCTTGATGCTGTTCAAGCGTCGTCAAACCGAGAGCCTGTTTGAACGTGTGCGCGTTCATCTTTGGCCGCGCCGCAGCTGGAGCCGGTCCAGTCGTTATATCGTCTATCGCCTGCGGCGCCTCAGCGCCACGCCCCATGCCATCGCGCTCGGCTTCGCCACCGGAACTTTTACCGCGGTCACGCCCTATATCGGGACGCATCTGATCATGGCTGCATTGCTCGCTTGGATCATCGGCGGCAGCATCGTCGCCGCGGTGCTTGGCACGTTTCTCGGCAATCCGCTGACCTACCCGTTTTTTTGGTATGCGAGCTACAAAGTCGGCAACGCCCTGCTCGGCGGCAAGGCAACGAAAAAGGAGATCGACCTGTCCCAGGGGCTATTCCATTCTTCCTTCGAACATCTATGGCCGATCCTGAAGCCGATGTCGCTCGGCTGCATTCCAGTAGGCCTCGCGGTCGCCACCGCCTGCTATTTCCTGGTGAGGCCCATGGTCGAGGCCTATCAGCACCGGCGACGGCGCGAGCTCCGCTTGCGGCATCGCCGCGACCCGATCCGCGCACCGGAAGCAGCGCCATGACCACGCCGCCGCCAATCAGGCTCGGCATCAACATCGACCATATCGCGACGCTGCGGAATGCGCGTGGCGGGCGCCATCCCGACCCGTTGCGCGCCGCGTTGGTCGCGATCGAGGCCGGTGCCGACAACATCACCGCGCATTTGCGCGAGGATCGGCGGCACATCACCGATGACGATATCGCGAGACTGGCGGCAAATTTGACCGTACCGCTCAACATGGAAATGGCTGCGACGCAGGAGATACTGGCAATTGCGCTCAAGACCAGGCCGCACGCCGTCTGTCTCGTTCCGGAAAAGCGCACCGAACGCACCACGGAAGGCGGCCTCGACGTCGCCGGCCAACATAACCACCTCGCTCCCTTCGTCGCACAACTTGGCAATGCGGGGATTCAGGTCTCACTTTTCATTGCCCCGGAGCTCCGTCACATCGAAGCTGCGGAACGTCTTCGCGCGCCAGCGATCGAGATTCATGTCGGCCCCTGGTGCGAGGCGCTGGCCGAAGGCCAAGTGCGAGAGGCCGAGGCGGAGTGGTTGCGTATTGTCGAGGGCGCGAGGGTCGCGCACGACCTCGGCCTCGAAGTGCATGCCGGGCATGGCCTCAATTACGCGACGGCGGCGACCATCTCCAGTGTTCCGGAGATCGTCGAGCTCAACATCGGTCACTACCTCGTCGGTGAGGCCATTTTTGTCGGTCTGGGCGAGAGCGTGCGCCGCATGCGAACGGCAATGGACAAAGGCCGCGCCGCGTTGCGGCAAAGCGACACGGCGGCGGTAAGCGGTGGGGCATGATGATCCTCGGGCTTGGCAACGACATCATCGACATCAGGCGGGTGGAGCGCACCATCGAGCGTTATGGCGACCGCTTCCTCTCCCGCGTGTTTACCGACATCGAGCGCCGGAAATCGGATGGCCGCGCCGGTCGCGCCGCCTCTTACGCCAAGCGCTTCGCCGCCAAGGAGGCCTGCGCCAAGGCCCTGGGCACTGGCTTCCGGCAAGGGGTGTTCTGGCGCGACATGGGCGTCGTAAATCTGCTCTCCGGCAGGCCCACCCTCGAGCTGACCGGCGGGGCGCTGAAAGCGCTCACCGACCTCACACCGGAGGGCCATGCGGTGCGCATCGACCTCACTATCACCGATGACTTTCCCATGGCTCAGGCGATCGTCATCATCTCGGCCTTCCGCGTGCCCATGCGCGATTGAGCCATTTGCCTCCCAGTGAGGGACGGGCTATAGGGGCCGGCGGACGGGACCCCACATAAATCAGCATGCAAAGGAGAGCTTCCGCATGAGCGTCGAGGCCGAAGAAACGCAAGAGAAAAGCGGGGTGAAGGACACCGTCCGCGTGGTCATCCACGCGCTCATCCTTGCGCTTCTGGTGCGGATATTCCTGTTCCAACCCTTCAATATTCCGTCGGGCTCGATGATCCCCACGCTGCTCGTCGGCGACTATCTGTTCGTGTCTAAATACAGCTACGGCTATAGCCGGTACTCGTTTCCGTTCGGGCCCAACCTGTTCTCCGGGCGCATCTGGGCCAAGGAGCCCGAGCGCGGCGACGTGCTGGTGTTCAAGCTGCCGCGCGACAACGAGACCGACTACATCAAGCGCGTGATCGGTTTACCAGGCGACGAGATCCAGATGATCCACGGCGTGCTGCACATTAACGGCCAAGCGGCAAAGAAGGAGCGGGTCGACGATTTCGTCGCGCGCGATGCCTCAGGGCGCGAGCGGCACATGGCGCGCTACATGGAGACTTTGCCGAATGGCGTGACCTATCCCGTGCTCGATCTCGTCAATGAGGGTATTGGCGACAACACCGACGTATACAAAGTCCCCGAGGGTCATTTCTTCATGATGGGCGACAACCGGGACAATTCGACCGACAGCCGCTTCCTCTCCGAGGTCGGCTACGTGCCGTTCGAGAACCTGGTCGGCCACGCCCAGATCATCTTCTTCTCCATCGACGAGGATGCCGCGTTCTGGCAGATTTGGAAATGGCCGACCGACGTTCGCTGGTCGCGCCTTTTCCAAGTGGTGCATTGAGCCTTGCCCAAGCGGCGCGACACGGCCCTCAAACATCTCTTCGAATGGCTCGGGTTTGCCTTCAAAGATCGCACTCTGGTCGAGCTTGCGCTGACGCATGCGAGCGCGCGCCCCTCGCTCAAGCCCAACGAGGACAACGAGCGGCTCGAGTTCTTGGGCGACCGCGTGCTGGGGCTCGCCGTCGCCGAGCTCTTGGCCGCGAGCTTTCCCGAGGCGAGCGAAGGGGAGCTGGCCCGGAGATTCAATCAGCTGGTCCGGGCCGAAACCTGCGCCGAAATTGCGCAGCGCTGGGAGCTTGGCAAGCTCATCGTAATGAGCGGCGGCGAGGCCGAGAGCGGCGGGCGTGGCAAGAAGACCATCCTCGCCAATGCCTGCGAGGCGGTGCTTGGCGCGATCTTCCTCGACGGCGGCTATGAGGCGGCGCGAGACGTGATCCATCGCTTTTGGGTCTCTGAGCTGTGCGGCCTCGATCTTGCCGTTCCGGACGCGAAGTCGATCCTCCAGGAATGGGCGCAAGGAAGGCGCTTGCCGCTGCCGCGCTATATCGAGGTTGCCCGTGAAGGACCCGACCATAGGCCGCGCTTCACTGCCGAAGTGCAGATCGACGGTGTGGCGCCCGAGCGCGGGCACGGGGCGAACAAGCGCGAGGCCGAGCAGGCTGCGGCGCTCGCCATGCTGCTGCGCGAGGGCGTCTGGCAGGCTCCGGCGCATGACTGAGCGGGAGGGCAGCAAAGCCCAGGCCGGCGAGCAGAGCCGATGCGGCTTCGTGGCGCTGATCGGCGCGCCCAACAGCGGCAAGTCCACGCTGACCAACGCGCTGGTGGGCGCCAAGGTCGCCATAGTCACCCACAAGCCGCAGACCACGCGCGGGCCCGTGCTTGGCATTGCGCCTGAGCGCAAGAGCCAGATCATCCTGGTCGACACGCCCGGCATCTTTCAGCCCAAGCGCCGGCTCGACCGCGCCATGTCAGGAGCGGCTTGGACTCGCGCCGCCGAGGCCGATCTCGTCGCAGTGGTAATCGACGCCGAGCGCGGCATCGATCCGCTGCTCGACCCGGTCTTCGCCGATCTCTCCGATCTCAAGCGCCCCATCGTCGCCGTGCTGAACAAGATCGACCTCGTGGCGCGACCCGAATTGTTGAGGCTCACGACGGAGCTCACCAAGCGCCACGCCTTCGAGCACATTTTCATGATCTCGGCACTCACGGGCGACGGCGTTCCCGATCTCAAGTCCTATCTGGCCGGTGCCGTGCCGCTCGGACCTTGGCTCTACCCCGAGTATCAACTCACCGACGCGCCGCTTCGCCAGGCTGCCGCCGAGATTACCCGCGAGAAGCTGTTTCTCAGGCTGCATGACGAGCTTCCCTACAGCCTTACGGTCGAGACCGCGGACTGGAAGGAGCTCGCCGGCGGCAGCGTCCGCATCGAGCAGACCATCTATGTCATGCGCGACAGCCAGAAGAAGATCGTGCTTGGCGCCAAGGGCGCGACCATCAAGGAGATCTCCATCGCCGCGCGGCAGGAGATCGGCGAGATGATCGACGCGCTGGTGCATCTCTTTCTCTTCGTGAAGGTGCGCGAGCGCTGGGGCGAGGACCCCGAACGCTACCGCGAGATGGGGTTGGATTACCCCAAAGACGCCTGAGACGTTCGGTCGCCGCAGAGGAACCCTGATTGCCCGCGCACGTTGGCCCTCCATGGTCGCACAACACCAGGAGGACCCCATGAAACTCACCTCCATAGGCTTGATGGCCGGCATGGCCGCCGATACATTTACGACAGGCCCGTCGACCGGCATCGGCGAGCCCGGCTTTCAATCGTCCGGCTTGCCGCCGGAGACGCCCCAACAGAGCACCGGTCTTGCTCCCGGGACGCTGCGCGAGCAGGCCCCCGTCGAGCCGAACAGCTTAGGTGTGCCTGCTGACAATTCGGTCCTGCCGCAAAATTCGACTAGCGGCACCCCTGCGCCGAACACTGGCGGCTAAGCCCGCCTTCACGTTTCGCACGAGGATAGGCCCGGCAGATCGCCGGGCCTATTTCTTTGCGGCTGGTTGCGACATAGTGTTGAGGATGGACTTCAGCGACGAGGGCATCCTCATCTCGGCCAAGCCTCTCGGCGAGGCGAACACCGTGGCCGAGCTGCTCACCGCGAAGCATGGGCGCCACCTCGGTCTCGTGCGGGGAGGGCGGTCGCGGCGGATGCGGTCGCTCATGCAGCTCGGCAATCGCTTGAGCGTGACGTGGCGGGCGCGACTCGCCGACCATCTCGGCGGCTACAATGTCGAGCTGCTTGAGCCCACCGCCGCGCGGGTGCTCGACAACCAGGCTGCGCTTGCCGCCATCGGCTCGCTCACGTCGCTCGCCAAGTTCTTGCCGGAACGCGATCCGCACCCGCAGCTTTATCATGGCGCGCTCGAGGTCTTGCAGGCGATGGATGACGCGAGTGTCTGGCCGGCGCTGCTGGTCCGTTGGGAAATGATGCTGCTCCAGGATCTCGGCTTCGGCCTCGATTTGAGCGAATGCGCCGCGACCGGGACCGACGCCGACCTGGTCTATGTCTCGCCCAAATCCGGCCGCGCCGTATCGCGCGACGCCGGCCAACCCTATTGCGACCGGCTGTTGAAGCTTCCACGCTTTCTGCTGGAGGACGGCCCGGCGTCACAGGCCGATATTCTCGCTGGCTTTGGGCTCACCGGCCATTTCCTCGAGCGAGACGTGCTAGCCCCTCAAGGCCTGGCATTGCCGCAATCTCGCGAGCGGCTGATCACACTCTTGGCGCGTACCGAAGCCGCGGCGTCTTGAGCCGACTCTCCCGATGCGCTAAGCGCGAGGGATGGGAAAGAGAATTGCGCCGCCTGATTCGTCGGGCCCGATCGAGCCCGTGAATCTGCGCCAGGCCCTGGAAGAGCGCTACCTCGCCTATGCTCTCTCCACCATCATGCACCGGGCGCTGCCCGACGTGCGCGACGGGCTAAAGCCGGTGCACAGGCGCCTGCTCTATGCGATGCGCCAGCTCCGACTCGAACCACAAGGCGAGTTTCGCAAATGCGCCAAGATCGTCGGCGACACCATGGGCAACTTCCACCCCCACGGCAATCAGGCGATCTACGACGCGCTCGCCCGCCTCGCCCAGGACTTCGCCGTCCGCTATCCGCTCATCGACGGTCAGGGCAATTTCGGCAATATCGACGGCGATAACCCCGCCGCAGACCGCTACACCGAAGCGCGGCTGACCGAGGTTGCCGCTCAGCTCCTTGAAGGAATCGATGAGGACACCGTCGATTTCCGTCCGAACTACGATGGCCGCGAGCAGGAGCCTTCCGTGCTGCCCGGCAATTTCCCCAATCTGCTCGCCAACGGCGCTTCCGGCATCGCCGTTGGCATGGCCACCAACATCCCGCCGCACAACGCCGGAGAGTTGTGCGACGCCGCGCTGCATCTCATCAAGTTTCCCAACGCCACCGCCGACAAGTTGGTCGATTTCGTCCCGGGTCCCGACCTGCCGACCGGCGGCGTCCTGGTCGAGTCGCGGGAGTCAATTGTCGCCGCCTATAAGGCCGGGCGCGGCAGCTTCCGCCTCCGCGCGCGCTGGACACGCGAGGATACCGGCCGCGGCACCTACCAGATCGTCGTCACCGAGATCCCCTATCAGGTGCCGAAAGCACGCCTCGTCGCGCGCATCGCCGAGCTCTTGCAGGCCAAGAAGCTACCGCTGCTCGCGGATATTCGCGATGAGTCCGCGGAGGACGTCCGCCTCGTGCTCGAGCCAAAGAGCCGCGCGATCGATCCCGTCCTGCTCATGGAGCAGATGTTCAAGCTGACCGAGCTCGAGACGCGGCTCCCGCTCAACATGAATGTGCTTAGCCGCGGCCTGGTGCCGGTTGTGCTGAGCCTCCGGCAGGTCTTACGCGAATGGCTCGATCACCGCAAAGAGGTTCTGGTCCGCGGCACCAAGCATCGGCTGGCCAAGATCGATCATCGCCTCGAGGTGCTCGAAGGCTATCTGATCGTCTATCTCAACCTCGACAAGGTGATCAAAATCATCCGCGAGAAGGACGAGCCGAAGCCCGCCTTGATGAAGGCCTTCAAGCTGACCGAGGTTCAGGCCGAGGCTATGCTCAACATGCGGCTCCGCTCTCTGCGCAAGCTCGAGGAGATGGAGATCAGGCGCGAGCACGATTCGCTGACCAAGGAGCGCAAAGAGCTGAAGGCGCTGCTCGGCTCCGACGACAAGCAGTGGAAGAAGGTCGCCGATGAGATCAAGTCGCTGAAAGAGCGCTTCGGTCAGAAGACGGAGGCGGGACGCCGGCGCACGAGTTTCGAGGTGGCGCCGGAGGGCATCGCCGAGGATCTGGCCGAGGCCCTGATTGAGAAGGAGCCGGTCACCGTGGTCCTCTCGGAGAAGGGCTGGATCCGCGCCATCAAGGGCCATTTAGCGGAGCTCGACGGTCTGGCCTTCAAGGAAGGGGACCGGCTGAAGCGCGCCGTGCGCACCCAGACTACCGACACGCTGTTGCTCTTCGCCACCAATGGCCGCTTCTACACGCTGAGCCCCGACAAGCTGCCGAGCGGGCGCGGTCATGGCGAGCCGTTTCGACTGATGATCGACATCGAGGAGACCGCCGACGCTGTCGAGATGTTCGAGCACGCGGAGAGCCGTAAGCTCCTCGTCGCCAGCACGAGCGGTCACGGCTTCATCGTTGCGGAAGACGGGGTCTTGGCGTCGACACGCAAGGGCAAGCAGGTGCTGAATGTCGCTGCAGGCGACGAGGCGGCGGTGTGCGCGCCGGTGGAAGGCGATAGCGTCGCGGTCATCGGCGAGAACCGCAAGCTGCTGCTGTTTCCGTTGAACGAGCTGCCGGAGATGCCGCGCGGCAAGGGCGTGCGCCTGCAGCGCTACAAGGACGGCGGTCTCGCCGACGCCAAGACCTTCAACAAGAAAGAGGGCCTGACTTACATCGACTCGGCAGGGCGGAGCTTCATCCTGACCGATCTCAGGGATTGGTGGGGCGTCCACGCCCAGGCCGGCCGCCTCCCGCCAAAGGGCTTTCCGAAGTCGGGGAAATTCGGCGCGAAGTTCTGAAATCGGAAATCAGAAACCGGAAATCAGAAACCAGATCTGTCAGCGCGTCTGTTCCGATTTCTGATTTCCGGCTTCCGCCTGCTCGACCGTGCGCACCCAGCCCTTGGAGGTGAGGTGCTCCTGCGGCTGGAAGCGATTCTTGTAGCGCATCTTGCGGGAGCCATCGATCCAGTAGCCGAGATAGACGAAGGGCAACCCGAGGCTTCGCGCAAACTCGACTTGCTCGAGGATCATGTAGGTGCCGAGGCTGCGCGCCGCTTGGTCAGGATCGTAAAAGCTGTAGACCATGGAGATGCCGTCGCTTAGGCGGTCGCAGAGCGAGACGCCGATCAGCGGCGAGTCGCCGGTCTCCGCGTCCGGCTTCAGGCGATATTCGGCAACGCTCGTCTCGACCACGCTGTCCTCGACCATCAGCGAATAGTCGAGCACCGACATCTCGGCCATGCCGCCGTCGCCGTGCCGCACGTCGATATAGGCGCGGAAGAGCGAATATTGCTCGGCGCTCGGGCTTGGCTCCATGCGCGCCGCCACCACGTCGCGGTTGGTGCGGGCAATGCGGTTCAGCGAGCGCCGTGGCTGAAAGGCGTCGACCAGAATCCGCACCGGCACACAGGCCGAGCAGGCGTCGCAATAGGGCATGTAGGCGATGTTCTGGCTGCGCCGGAAGCCGCCCTTCAACAGATTGTCGATGAGGAAGCTGGGCTTCTCCCGGGTGAGATGGGTGAACAGCTTCCGCTCGAGCTTGCCCGGCAGATATGGGCAGGGCTGCGGCGCGGTGATGTAGAACTCCGGGAAGTTGCTCTTATGCTCGGTCACGACGGCTAACCAGAATCCGAATCTGCCCCCTTTTTTCCCAAGCTTAGTGGATCAAAGGGACACAGTGCAAATGCGGAACGAGCAAAGATTGGGTTGCGCCGTGCGCGCCCAGCCAGTCGACCCGAAGACCCGGTTTAGCGCCGGTTCACGGCCACCACGCCGGCAAAAATGTCGTGCAAGCAGCGTTTTTGCGGGTCGAACAGGCACCACAGCAGGATCGGAAAGAAGATGACGAAGGAGAACCAGAACAGCAGCGCATGGAAGGCCGCGATCAGGGTTGACACTTTGCCCCCGAACCAGGTTCGCCATTCAAGGCCCATCAGGCGCTGGCCGATGGTCGCAGAGTTCGGTCCGCCAATGGTGAGCGCGTTGTATCCAAGCCCGACAATGGGGAAGATGGCGCCAAACAGGAGCCAGGCGAGGCCCAGGGTGACAATACCGAGGATCCCAACCACGAACACGGCGAGTAGCCACAAAAGCGAGATGATGACGGCGTCGATGAGGAAGGCGACGAAGCGCTTGCCGATGACGCCGTCGAACAGCTGCGCCTGCGCCACCGGATCGTAGACCGGCGACGGGCTGCTGAAGTCAAGGCCCGAATGGGGCGGTAAGGTTCTCTGCTCTGGCATCTCTTGCGCTCGCTCTCCAAGGTTAGCGTCCGATGCGTAGATGGTGGCTGCCGGCCTCCTAAGCAAGCGCAAGTTTGAAAATGGGACCGGTCCCGCCGCGGCCCGCCATAGTTGCCGAGCTTCGGCCGACACGATAAGGATTTCCTCGTGGGGCGCGTGAGGCCAGCGAGGGACCCACCTATGGCGAGATCACAGGTCTTTCTTGCGCTTGCGGTTACGATGCTGTGCCTTGCCGGCCTCCCTCGGGCAGCGTCGGCCTGCGAGGGAACCGAAATCATTTTCGAGGACAAGTTTGCCGACGACGCGGGCGGCTGGGCGATCAATCGGGACGTCGAGGTGAAGGACGGGAGCTTCGTGTTCAAGCTTCCTCCCGACGCCATGCAATCCGATCTCAACGTCACCTACACCGTCACCGATGCGGACATTTGCTCGGAGACGGTGTGGCCGAACTCCGGGTCGTCGATCCTCGGCGCCGGACTCTTGTTCTGGGGCGAGGACAACCGGAACTATCTGCAGTTCGGCATTCTGAACAACGGCAAGTTCTGGATCGCGCGGCGCCTCGACGGCAAATGGCACACCATCGTCGAGAACGTCGATTCAAGCGCCATCAAAGTGAAGCCGGGGGACTCCAATACGCTCAGGGTCAAGGCGAGCGGCGACGCCGCGACCTTCTTCATCAACGGCACCAAGGTGCGCGATCTTCGCGGTCAGGCGCCGAAGAACGGCTGGCGCTTCGGCCTATCTGGCGACAATTTCGACAAGGAGAAGGACGCTCGCCTCGCGTTCAAGAGCGTCAAGGTCACCAACTGAGCGTCAGCTACCGTCGCTCAACAGCCGCGCCGCCTCGATCGCGAAATAGCTGAGGATGGCGTCGGCGCCGGCCCGCTTGGAGGCCATCAGGCTTTCCAGGATCACGCGCTCCCGGTCGATCCAGCCGCGCTCTGCCGCGGCCACGATCATCGCGTATTCGCCGGAGGTCTGATAGACAAAGGTCGGCACGCGGAATGCCTCCTTCACCCGACGCACGATGTCGAGATAGGGCAGTCCCGGCTTCACCATCACCATGTCGGCGCCCTCGGCGATGTCCTGGCCGACTTCGCGAAGCGCCTCCTCGGCATTGGCCGGATCCATCTGGTAGCTGCGCTTGTCACCGCGGAGCATCGCCCCCGATCCCACCGCCTCGCGGAACGGCCCGTAAAAGGCGGACGCATATTTCGCCGCATAGGCAAGCAACTGGGTCTGGGTGAAGCCGTTTGCCTCCAGCGCCTCCCTGATGGCGCCGATGCGGCCGTCCATCATATCCGAGGGCGCGAGGATGTCGCAGCCGGCCTCTGCCTGGTTCAGTGCTTGGCGCACCAGAACCTCGACCGTGCGGTCGTTGTCGATCTCGCCGTCGATCAGGAGCCCGTCATGACCGTGGCTGGTATAGGGGTCGAGCGCCACATCGCAGATGACGCCGATATTGCCCACGCTCGCCTTGATGGCGCGGATCGCCCGGCAAACGAGGTTGCTCGGATTGAGAGCCTCGCTTCCCTGCTCGTCGCGCAGCGACGCTTCCGTGTAGGGGAAGAGGGCCACTGCCGGTAGCTTCAGCTCGGCGGCGGTCTCTACGGCCTTGACCGCGAGATCAATGGAGAGCCGCTCGACTCCCGGCATGCTCCCAACTTGCGAGCGCCCATTCTTCCCCTCGATGAGAAAGATCGGCCAGATTAAATCGTCGACCGTGAGCGTCGTCTCGCGCACGAGACGCCGCGACCAGTCAGACCGGCGGTTTCGCCGAAGCCGCGTGGCGGGAAAGCCGGGCTCAGGCGTGGACGGCGTCTTGCCACGCGGGCGCTTGATGCGCTCGGTGCGGAGGGCCACGGTTTTCTCTCTGGGGGAGGGCATGAATCGATCGATCTCAAACGCCTTTACGATGCCGG
>DASZGQ010000023.1:0-11403 GCA_035938735.1 Methyloceanibacter sp. | reverse complement strand
TTGCTTGCTAAGCCCTGAGGCAGCGCGAGCCGCCGGACCAAGATCAGAATATGGTGGGGACGCCCGTCGCCGCAATCAGCGATCCTCAAGCAAATGCTTGAGCCGGCGCTCCTCGGCGTCGCTCAGCGCGGCAGCGGTGGGAGCGGAGGCTGATCGCCTTCGATAGGCAAAAATGACGATAAGCAGTGCGACCACGAGGACCGCAGGGGTTGCAAGCCAAAGTAAGAAGGTTTGGGGTTCAAACCGCGGCTTCAGAAGGACGAATTCTCCATAGCGGGTAACGACAAAGTCCTCGATCTGCTGATCGGTGTCGCCCGCTCTAAGCCGATTGCGCACGAGCTGGCGCAGATCCCTGGCAAGAGGCGCGGCCGAATCGTCGATCGACTGATTTTGGCAGACGAGGCAGCGCAACCCTTCGGAGATGTGTCGCGCCCTGGCCTCAA
Organism: Methyloceanibacter sp.; assembly: GCA_035938735.1. GTDB lineage: Bacteria > Pseudomonadota > Alphaproteobacteria > Rhizobiales > Methyloligellaceae > Methyloceanibacter. The sequence continues at coordinate 10,960 of DASZGQ010000023.1, read as the reverse complement.
GCGTCTTGTCTTGCAGCACCTCGTCAGGCTCGACGGCCTTGGCCAAAGGTGCGACGAGACCGACCAGGACCGAAAGGAGCACCCCCGAGATCACAGCTCCGAGGCGGCGGGAAGAGCATGCCTGGCGGGGTGCTGGCATTGCACTATTTGGCACCAGCGAGGTCTTGGCCGAGGGCTCGGGCTCGTTTCGGTGCGCCGACCCTTAGGCGACGGTCGGACAGCGACAGGCCGCCGCCAATGAACATCAACACGGCGCCGAGCCAGATGAACCGCACCAACGGATTGAAATAGAGCCGCACGCTGTAGGCTCCATCCTTCAATTGATCGCCGAGGACCGCGTAGAGGTCGCCGCGCCAGCTCGCATGGATGCCGGCCTCGGTGGTGACGCTCCGTTCCACGGTGAACTCGCGCTTGGATGGCTCAAGCGTCGTGACGTCTTGACCGCCGCGCACGACCTTGAATAGTCCGACGCGCTCCCGGTAGTTCGGGCCATCTCTCGGCGCAACGCCCTCGAAGGTGAGCTGGAAGCCGGCGATCTCTGCGGTCTCCTTCGGCTTCAGCGCCAGAATGCTTTCGCTCCGCCAAGCCGTTGTCGCGACAATGCCGATGACCACGATGCCGAGCCCAGCATGGGCAAGCGTCGTGCCGCAAGCCGAGCGCGGCAAATTGCCAAGGCGCCGCCAGGCTTCGCCTATAGAGCCATCGAACAGCTTTACCCTGAAGGCGATCTCCGACAGCGCGCCGGCGACGAGCCAAATTCCGAGCCCGATGCCGAACGGCGCAAGCCACGGGCCCTGCTGCTGCCAGGCGAGAACGGCAACGACGGCGATGAGCGCCAAGACCGCCGCGGCCATGAGGCGCTGCCAGGCGGCGGCGAGGTCGCCCCGCTTCCAGGCGAGCATCGGGCCAAACGGCACGGCAACCAACAGCGGGACAATCAGCGGCACGAAGGTGAAGTTGAAGAACGGCGCGCCCACTGAAATCTTTTCACCCGACAGCGACTCAAGGGCGAGCGGATAGAGAGTGCCGACGAAGACCGCGGCACAAGCGGTGGTAAGCAGAAGGTTGTTGAGGACAAGGCTCCCCTCGCGGCTGATCGGCGCGAACAGTCCACCTTGCGCGAGCAACGGCGCCCGGAGGGCGAACAGGGTCAACGCCCCGCCGATGAAGACGCCCATGATGGCGAGGATGAAGATGCCGCGGGCCGGATCGACGGCAAAGGCATGCACCGAGGTGAGCACGCCCGAGCGGACGAGAAATGTCCCCATCAGGCTCAAGGAGAAGGTGATGATGGCGAGCAGGATGGTCCAAACCTTCAGCGCATCCCGCTTCTCCATGACGAGTGCCGAATGGAGCAGCGCGGTGCCGGCGAGCCAGGGCATGAAGGAAGCGTTCTCGACTGGGTCCCAGAACCAGAACCCGCCCCAGCCAAGCTCGTAATAGGCCCACCAGGAGCCCATGGCGATGCCTAGCGTGAGGCACATCCAAGCGGCGAGCGTCCAGGGCCGCACCCATCGCGCCCAGGCGGCGTCGATCCGGCCATCGATCAGCGCGGCAACCGCGAAGGAGAAGGCCATCGAGAAGCCGACATAGCCCGTGTAGAGGAAGGGCGGGTGGAAGGCGAGCGCGGGATTCTGCAGCACGGGATTGAGGCCTTGCCCATTGAGGGGCGCGGGATCGAGCCGCGTGAAAGGATTGGACGTGGTGATGATAAAAAGGAGAAACGCCGCGGCGATCGAGCCCTGCACGGCAAGCACGTTGGCCTGCAGCTCTCGCGGTAGGTTCGAGCCATAGGTCGCGACCGCGGCGCCGAACAAAGCGAGGATCAGCACCCAGAGCACCATCGAGCCTTCGTGGTTCCCCCACACACCGGCGATCTTGTAGATGAGCGGCTTTGCCGAATGCGAGTTAGCCCAGACATTCTGGAGCGAAAAGTCCGACGTGACGTGGGCTGTCATCAGGGCTGCGAAGGAGATAGCAATGAGCAGGAATTGCGCCTGTGCCGCGGGCGCCGCGACGGCCATGAGCTGCGGATCGCGCGTCCTCGTCCCCCACAACGGGAGCACGGTCTGCACGATGGCCACCGCCAGCGCGAGGATCAATGCATAGTGGCCGGTCTCTGCGATCATGTCTTTGGCGGTCCCTAATTGACCTTGCCGGCGCCTTGCGGCGCGCCGGCTTGAGCTTCTCCGCGCCAGAGTCCCTGTTCTTTTAGTTTCTCGGCGACCTCCGGCGGCATATATTTCTCATCGTGCTTGGCGAGCACGCTATCAGCATGGAACACACCATCGGCATTGAGCATGCCTTCGGCGACCACGCCTTGGCCGTCGCGGAACAGGTCCGGCAGCACTCCGGTATAAGTGACGGGGAGCGTCGCGCGCTTGTCGGTGACGACGAATCTGACAGCGGTCCCCTCGCCGCGCTTCAAGCTGCCATCTTCGACCAGGCCGCCCAGGCGAAAACGCTGGCCCGCGTCGAGATGCTTCTCCGCCACTTCGGTTGGGGTATAGAAAAACACGATCGAGTCGCGCAGCGCCATGAGTACCAAGCCCACGGCAAGCGCGAGCACGCCGAGACAGGTGCCAATCAGAACGGCTCTGCGTTGCTTGCGGGTCATTCTATCCGTCTCCGCGTCGAACTTACGACTTCAAGCCAAGTTCCGCCGCCAAGGCATCGAGCTGCTGCAGCGCCTCGGCATTACCAGTGAATTGGGTCTTGGCCCGCTCAAGGGCCTTCACCGCGTCGTCCTTGCGATCGAGTACGGTATAGGCTCTTACGAGCTTGAGCCAACCGGCAAGATCGTCGCCGTTTTGCGCGAGCCGGTCGGCAAGCCTTTGTACCATGGTCTCGATCATAGCTTGGCGGTCGGCGGGGTTCATTTTTTGCGCTGCGGCGACATCGTCTGGGCTCGGCCCCGATCGTCCGGTACCGGGGGCTTCCTCGGCTCCCCCCGGGACCGGTTTCCCTGCAAGCTTAGCCTCGTCTTCTGCAAGCCGTTGCTCGACCAATTTGCGCCAGGGCGCATCCGCAGGCGCCGTCACAAGCAGCGCACGCCACGCATCGGCCGCCGCCGCGAACTGACCATCCTGCTCCTTGGCAATGATCAGCACGAGGTGAGGCTCGATGAGATTTGGGTCAAGCGCGATCGCCCGCTCCAAGGCTTGGCGCGCGTCCTCCGACACCACGCCGTCATTGGCGAGCACGAGCGCCTGGCCGTAGCCGGAAAGACGCTTCGGCGATTCGCCGAGCAGCCGGATGGACTGGCGATAGGCCTCGGCGGCATCGGTGTATCGGCGCCATCCCATATAGACGGGAGCGATGACTTCCCACCCCTCCCCTTCCTCGGGATGCGCGCGTAACCTCGCCTCGACGCGTGCAACGAGCACTTCGAGATCCTTGTCACTCGCCGGATCCTCGAGGCGAGCTGTGAGGGGTTGGTCGGGAAGGCGGGGCGAGCCGTAGACGAGGTAGAGGCTGAGCGCTGCAAGCGGTAACGCTATGGCGAGTCCTACCGTCAGGGCTCGTGTCGGGAAATGGGTTGGGGGGAGTTTGCTGCTCTGCTCTTCCGCATCGGTGGCAAGCAGCCGGCGGGCGATTTCGATGCGGGCGGCTTCGGCATCGCCCTCGCCGATCAGGCCACGCTCTCGGTCGCTTTCAACCTCGCCGAGCTGATCGCGATAGACCGTGGCGTTGAAGGCAGCACGCGACTCGTCGCTTGCGCGTCCGCCCGCCAGCGGACGCAGCAAGACATAGAGCACGAGAGCCGTCAAAACGGCGAAAATCACCCAGAGCAACACCTAGGGCGGACCTCCGCTTATCCAGGGACGCTAGCCATAGGCGAAAGGCGTAAGGGGGAGCAAGCTTAGGGAGGGGAGGCCCGAGATGAATTCCGCGCAACGGGAGGGATTCTAGGCGGGAAAGAAGGCGTGTTTGGGGAAAGCGCTAACTAATGCCGCGCCAGGTTCCGTTGTCCTCGCGGCAGGCGACGCCCTTTACGATCTCAGGTGAGCCGCCGCGATTGATGGTGTGGGTGTAGGTGCGGCAATACTGGTCGCCCTTCTTATAGGGACGCCCGGGCACGACGGACCCGCGATGGTTCATCGCCGCATAGGTCCAGGCAACCGCCGCGCCGGAGCGGCCATATTCCAGGGCCCGGTATTCGGCGTCAGCCGCAATGCCCCGCTCTCGCGTGCTCATCTGGCGGCCAATCTCGTCGCTGCCGATGCCGCCGATGACGACGCCATTACTGGGCTTGGATACGCGGACGCGGGGCTTGCCGGCTGGTTCGCTGCCGGCAGGGGTTGAGAACGCTCCCAGAAGAAAACCGGCGCCTTTCTCCGATCCGCAGGCCGCGACGAGGACCGGCACCAAAGCGAGCGTAACGAGTGACGCCGCACGCAACAACGCTACACGCATCGACTTTCGTCCTGACCGGACAACTTGCGCCCAGAGAAGACGCACTTTGAGTCGAATTGTCGCAGACGACGCTTAACAAGTGATTTCAAGTCTTGGGAGGTGGGACTTAAGCCGCAGGCAGCTGGAGCCGCGCGCGCAAGCCACCTTGCGGCGAGGGCTCAAGATCGAAGCGGCCCTTATAGAGATGCGCAAGGTCGGCCACGATGGAGAGCCCGAGCCCCGACCCGGGCTTGGTCTCGTCCAGCCTCTGGCCCCTCTTCACGGCTTTGACTCGCTCAGGTCCAGTGAGCCCGGGCCCATCGTCGTCGACCAGCACTTCAAAAGTGCCGGCACCATCAGCTTGAGCCGCGCTGACCAAGACGCGCGACTTTGCCCATTTGCAGGCGTTGTCCAGCAGGTTCCCCACCATCTCCTCGAAATCCTGCTTTTCGCCTTGGAATTTGAGCCCGGGGCTCGAGCTGACGCTGAGCTCGAGCGACCGGTCTTCATAGATGCGGTCGAGTGCGCGCTTCAGCCCCTTCAACACTCCATCGACGTCGGTGGTGTCGCCGATGACGCCGGAACCGGCCGCGACCCGGGCCCGGTCGAGATGGTGGGTGATTTGGGTGCGCATCAGCTCAGCTTGTTCGATCACCTTATCAGCGAGCGGGCCATCCTTCTCCCGCGCTTCGTTGGTGATGACGCTGAGCGGCGTCTTCAGCGCATGCGCGAGATTGCCGACATGGGTGCGCGCCCGTTGGACGATCTCACGATTGGATTGGATCAAGGCATTGAGCTCCTGCTGGAGCGGTCTGATTTCGGTGGGGAGCTCGCCTTCCAACCTCTCTGCGTCACCCGATCGGATCGCCGCGAGGTCGTGACGAATGGCACGCAAGGGCGAAAGGCCGAACCGCACCTGGAAAAGCGTCGCCACCACGAGCCCAAGCCCAAGCACCCCGAGTGCTGCGATCAGCATCATGCGAAACTCAGCAAGATCCCGGTCGATCTCGGCAGCGTCGCCAGCGACCGCGTAGGAATAGGACGAAGATTGCGCGCCGGCTGCTCTGATTTCGCGCTCGACAATACGCAGGCGTTGATCCTGCGGTCCCGGTGCGTAGGCACGCCGTGTGAGATTTTGGTCGGGGGCAACGCCTTCTTGGCTCGGCAGCTTGAGCTGCTGGTCAAGCAGAGAGTCGGAGACGAAGAGAGGCCGCTCCGCGCCGTCGAGCGGCTTGATCTGCCAATACCAGCCCGAGAATGGAATGGTGAAGTCAGGCGCGCCGAGATTGGCCGGCGCCTTCGGCGCGCTTGTGCCTTCCGCCGTAGTCGAGGCAATGAGGCTTGTCAGATACACGTTGAGGCGCGCATCGAAGCTGCGCTCGACGGCATGACGATAGAGGGAGAGGAGAAGGACGGCGGCCACGGGAAGGACGACGAGCGTCCACGCCGCAGCGGAGGCGAAGAGGCGGAAGGCGAGAGAGTTAGGCCTCATCGCTCTCGTCCGCGAGGCGGTAACCGAGCCCCCGGACGGTCTTGATGATGTCGACTGGAAGCTTCTTGCGCAGCCGTCCAATGAACACTTCGACCGTATTCGAGTCGCGATCGAAGTCCTGCTCGTAGAGATGCTCGACGAGCTCGGTCCGGGAGACTACTCGGGCGCGGTGCAGCATGAGATAAGCGAGGACGCGATATTCATGGGAGGTGAGCTTCACGGCCTGGCCGCTGACCGTTACCCGCGTCGACTTGGTATCGAGGCGAAGCGGGCCACACTCAAGCTCGTTGCGCGCGTGCCCGGCCGAGCGTCGCAGCAGCGCCCGCAAACGCGCCAGCACCTCTTCCATGTGGAAGGGCTTGGCTACATAGTCGTCGGCGCCGGCGTCCATGCCTGCGACCTTATCGCTCCACCGCTCGCGAGCGGTGAGGATAAGCACCGGCATCTTGCGGTCGTCGCGGCGCCATTGCTCGAGCACGCTCAAGCCGTCTTTCTTGGGAAGACCGAGATCGAGCACCACGGCGTCGTAGGGCTCCGTGTCGCCGAGGAAGTGCCCCTCCTCCCCGTCAAAAGCGGTATCGACCGCATAGCCCGCATCACTCAGCGCCGACACGAGTTGCCGGTTGAGGTCTGGATCGTCTTCCACGACGAGAAGCCGCATCCTCATACCCTCCCGAAGCGTTTGACGCGCCCAAGTCCTCCTAGGGCTGCCCGGTCAGAGCGTCAACGGTGACGTTGGTGACGTCGCCTTTGCCCCCGAGCACAACGAGTTTATAGAAAAATCTGCCGTCCTGATCGCAGAGACTTGCATGAATGATCTGACCACCCGTGCGCGACTGCACCATCTGGTAAATGACGTTGGCGGGAAGCAGGGAGTTCTTGGCGATGACCGGCGCTGCGGACGCCCAGGGCAGGCAGTTTTGCTCGGCGGCTTGTGCGGTAGCCGTCAACAAGAGGCCGACGACGGCCGCAACTGCCGCCTCATTGATGACCCGGCGCATAATACTCAGTCCCGCTAATCGTCATTGAGTTGGCAACGCTAGGGGACCTTGCATGAACCTCCCATGAACGAGTCCGCAAGGACTCATTTCGCCTTGGAGGTTTTGCCGGATTGTGGCGCTGGCCGGCTCGCATCGTTAACCTTGGCGCCAAGAGCGGCCAGGCCGAGGAAGTGGCCCACTCCATCATGTCGCCGTGCCAGGCTCCCCGCAACTCGTGCCACAACCCGCGGATCAACCCCAGGCAATCGCACCCAGCCCCCGTTCACACTCGCATGATGTTGGTATGACGTGCCGACCCAAGCCCGCGCGGCGGTAATAATGACTTCGCGTGCTATCATTATCTTGCCGATTGACGATCGCCGCGACGGGAGGAGAACGGATATGCCCGAGCAGCACGACTTTGCCCGCGCCAGTCGCCGTGATTTTGTGAAAGGGGCTACGCTCGCTGCATCGGTTGGCGTAACGTCATTCGCGCCATCAGACGTCCAAGCGGGAACCCTTACGTCTGAACCGCTGACCTCGGACGAGATCCGCGCCATGCTCAAGCTCGAGCCAAACGCTACCTGCGGCTTCGTGCGGGAGACGTATATCAGCAAGCTGTCGATCGCGCTGGGCGGCTTACCCGCGCCCTTTGCTGACGGGCGGCCGGCTGGCTCAGCGCTCTATTTCATGATGACGCCGGCCGCTCCGGTGAAGCTCCACCGCATCAGAAACGACCAGCTCTATCACTATCATCTCGGCGATCCGCTCGAGCCGCTGATGCTGCATGCCGACGGTACCCACACCCTCGCCACTGTCGGACGGACCTTCGTGCCGAACAGAGCGCGCAGCTCTTCGTCCCCGGTAACACTTTCCATACTGCGCGCATCATCGGCCAGCGCCCATGGTTCCTTGGCGCGAGCACCGAATGGCCGGGGGTGGTTCCGGCCGAAGACGTGGAGTTCGGCAACGCAGAAGCGCTGGTGGCGAGCCACCCCGACGTCGCCGCCGAGATCCGCAGCTTCCCTGTGCCGGCTGCACAGTAGGGATCAAATCGATCTCGCTTCAAAAGAAGAGGGCGCCTAAAGGCTACCCATGCCCAACTTTTCGGACTCGTTCTAAGCCGCCTCGGCCTGCGCCGGCTCGGTCACGGCGCGGTAGCGCACGATACCATGATAGGTGTCGCCATCCGGATCGGGGCGCGCCTCGGAGAATTCGTGACGCAGATTCACGAGCTCATGGCCCACGAGCGACAGCGGCTGGTCGTGGAGGGTCGATTTGATTGCTTCGATAATGTCATGGACCTGCTTCTTGCCGCCGGCGCGCGACCACACATGAAGGGTCAAGAGGCGCTCGGCGCCGTCCTCCGTGCCTGTGCTCCAGTCGCGCAAGAGGCTTTGGCCCAAAGTGATAAAGGGATAGCTCGCGGCCTGAGGCGGATCGTCGTAGATGCGCGTGCCGCCAAGCAGGGCGCCCAGCTGGGAAGAATTTGCCAGCGCCTGGTAGATGCCGCGTTGCAGCGACCACCCTGTACTTGCCGTCATCGCAGGTCTCCATCAACACTGGTTAACGATATGGGGTGGCGGGGTGCGCCCTTCAATGCGAATTCTCGCGTCCCATGATCAGTCCTTGGCCGACGCTTTCAAAGCTGCCCTGATCACCTTTCCGACCGCATGGTTAATAGCCGGTAAACGGGCGTGCAAAGCTGGCGCACAAGAGGAACCAGTCGCCATGGACATAGGCAGGCTTGATGCTCTCCCAGTCGGGAGGCGCAGTTTGAATCTCATCGGTGATAGTGAGTAACTCGTCGCAGACCGCGCCGAAACTCGGCGTCAGTTTCCTTTGGGCGCGACCGGCTTCGTGCCGCAGGGGAAGCCGGTGATGGTGCAGTTGCTGTACAGCCCTTGGCTCGCGCACATCACTTGCGGATCCTTCGCCGTCGCCACGGTCGCGTCGCTATAGACCTCGGTCGCTTTTTTGAGCCATTCCTTCTTGGCGGCTTCCATCGACAGCTCAGGCGACGGCTCGAACCCGAGACCGCGCGCCGAGACCTGCTTGTCGGAGCATTCGAGCTCGCCCGTATGAGCGGCCGGCGGCGCGGCGATCAGCAACGCGGCCACGCTCAAGGAGAAGCGAAAGATCGAGACGATCCTCGACATCGGTCCATCCCCCGTCACACGAGGGCTAGACACCTAGCATGGAAGAGAGCGCACCCGCCACGCTCGCGCCGCCGCATACAAAAGGCGCCTTCCCAAAGGCGGCGCCTTGCTCCGGCTGGGCCGGGAAGCACCTCGGCGCTCACGCAACTGTCCCGTTATAACCGGACCCCTAGCCCAGGAGCGCGACGCTGGGTAGTGTCTCATCAAACTGAGACACTACCCGACGCTGCCGCCCTGCAATGGATGCCCTGACCTAATTCGTCAGGGGCGGTGAAGTCGGTGGCACGGCCACAAAAAGAAGCCCCGGCCAAGGTGGATCGACCGGGGCTTCCGTACCAAAGGGGTGATCGCAGGGTTTGTGATCACCGCTGCAAGCATGGCTCCGCTCGCGCCAGCGGAGTCGACGCGACTGGTTAAGGTTAAGAGGCCGCTGAGCCCCGCACGCCCAAGACCCGATCCCCCAAGCACGCCTCAGTTATAGGGCTTGGAGATCATCCAGGTCTGCGCCGGGATCTTGGCGCAGGAATTGGCGAACACGTCGGTGATGTTGGGGGTGTTCGGGCCGGGGTTTTCGAGGCAGCGCGGATAGATGCGCATGTCCTCGTTGATGAGCGCGATGCGGTCGTTCCATTTGAGCGCATCCTTGGTCAGCGCCTCGACCTTGGCGGCAAGGTCGGCGACCGTGTGATTGAGGCAGGCGATCTGCTCGTCCGCGCTGCCTTGGCTGCAATCGGCCGCAAGCGCCGGCGCCATGGAGAGGGCTTGTAGAGCAGCCAAGGCGATTAAAAAACCGAAGCGCATTCGCATCTTAAAAGTCCTCCTTCCGAATTTCTGCCTCAAGCCAGGCGCACAATAGAACGGATGCTAAGGCTCATGCGTGAGAGCGGCGCCTGACGCGCTCACGCTATCGTGAAACCTCGCCGCACTTTCACGCGTATCTCCAGGACTATAAGGGAGTCCATCATGGACGCTCGTCCTGAAATAGTCGAAGGCAGGCCAAGACGATGGGGCATACGTTCCGTCGCGTGGGTCGTTGTCTTCGCGTTTCTCCTGTTCGTGCCGGCCGGGACGGTGCGCTGGCCGAGCGCTTGGGTGTATCTCGCCATCTTGGCGGTGGCGAGCGTCTGGGGATTCGCCTGGCTCGAGCGTCATGACCCTGAGCTGCTCAAGGAGCGGCTGCGGCCACCTATCCAGCGCGGTCAGCCGCTCGCCGACAAGCTCTTGATGGGCACATTCATTCCCGTGTGGTTCGGCTGGTTCGTGCTGATGGGGCTCGACCGGCGCTTCGGCTGGTCCAATGTGCCAGTGTCTTTGGAGATCCTCGGCGCGGTCCTCGTCTGCCTCGGCATCTGGCTCTCCTGGCAGGTGCTGAAGGAAAACAGCTATGCGGCGCCGGTGGTGAAGGTGCAGAAGGAGCGCGGGCACAAGGTGGTGAGCAGTGGCCCCTACGCCTACGTGCGCCATCCCATGTATTCGAGCGTCATTCTGTTCGCGGCCGGCGTGCCGTTGCTGCTCGGCTCGTGGTGGGGGCTCATCGTTTCGCCGCTGCTCATCGTAGTGCTCGCTGTCCGCGCCGTGGTCGAAGAGCGCACGCTCAAGGCCGAGCTCGAAGGCTATGCCGACTATGCGGAGCGGGTGCGCTACCGTTTCGTGCCGCTCCTTTGGTAGGGGGGCCGGAGATGGCGAGGCCGGGCAAACTCATTAGCGCGTTTGGCGCTGTGGGTGCGCTCGGCCTCACGCTTTCCGCCTGCAGCCTTGCCGGTCCTTCGGACCATACCTTCACTGCGGTCGACGCAAAGCCTGCAAATCAACAAGACAAGACCGCGATGGAGCAGGTCTCCAAGGCCTGCAAGGACCAAACCCGAGACAAGGGCATCAAGTCCCTGCTCGCCATCGTTTCGAGCATGCGGCCGGGGGCGGTCGACCAGGACTAC
>DASZGQ010000022.1:0-3367 GCA_035938735.1 Methyloceanibacter sp. | reverse complement strand
AGTTCTCCCCGATCTTGCCAAGAGCGGGTTGCATCCCTATAAACCGCACCATCTCACACGCGGGACCTTAGCGCCGCGAGGCTCGCTCCAAGGGCTCTCACGCTCGCTCCGGTGACCGGGAAATCGGTCTCATCATCCCGCGGCGGCAGAACCGGAAAAAGGAGAATGCAGTCGATGGCACTGCCTAACGTTTCTATGCGCCAGCTGCTTGAGGCTGGCGTGCATTTTGGTCACCAGACCCACCGCTGGAACCCGAAGATGGCGCCGTTCATCTACGGCTCCCGCAACAACATACACATCATCGATCTAACCCAAACCGTGCCGCTGTTTCACCAGGCGCTGCTCGCCGTGGCCGACGCCGTGGCCAAGGGCGGCCGAGTGCTGTTCGTCGGCACCAAGCGGCAGGCCTCGGAAGCCGTGGCCGAAGCGGCGCGGTCTTGTGCCCAGTATTACGTGAACCACCGCTGGCTCGGCGGGACGCTCACCAACTGGCGCACCATCTCCAACTCGATCCGCAGGCTCAAATCCCTGGAAGAGCTGCTCGCCGGCGAGACGCAAGGCCTGACCAAGAAGGAGCTGTTGCAGCTCACCCGCGAGAAGGGCAAGCTCGAGCGCGCCCTTGGCGGCATTAAGGATATGGGCGCGCCACCCGATCTAATGTTCGTGATCGACACCAACAAGGAGTCGATCGCTATCGCCGAGGCACGCAAGCTGAACATGCCGATCGTCGCCGTGGTCGATTCGAACTCCGATCCTGAAGGGATTAGCCATCCCATCCCCGGCAACGACGATGCCGGCCGCGCCATCACACTCTATTGCGATCTGATCGCGCGGGCTGCCATTGACGGCATCGAGCGCGCGCAAGGCTCCGCCGGCGTCGATCTCGGCGCCTCCGACGCGCCGCCGAGCGAGGCCGCACTCGATGAAGGGGAGCAGGGTGGCGAAGGTGCTGAGCGGCCGCAGTCCGAAGGCGAGCGACGCCCACGGCGGAAGCCGGGACGCGCCGATGCAAGAGGCGGCAACGGCAAGGCTCCGGCTCAGTCGAGACGGCCCCCAAGGGGACCCAGGAGCGGTGCTGCGGCAGCCAAGCCTCAACAGAGCGGTGACGAAGGCTAGGACCGGAGCAAACAAAATTCTGGCCCGGTAGAGGATGGTATGACAGCGATTAGTGCAACGATGGTGAAAGACCTGCGCGAAAAGACCGGCGCGGGCATGATGGACTGCAAAGCGGCGCTCAACGAGACCGCTGGCAACATGCAGGCGGCAGTCGACTGGCTGCGAACCAAGGGTCTCGCCAAGGCTGCCAAGAATGCGGGCCGTGTCGCGGCGGAAGGCCTGATCGGGCTTGCCGCCGGTGACAAGGAGGCAGCGTTGGTCGAGGTCAACTCAGAGACCGACTTCGTCGCCCGCAACGATAAGTTCCAGGAGATGGTGCGCACCATTACCGCCGACGCGCTAAAAGCGAAAGGCAATCTCGACAAGCTCGCCAAGGCTGCATATGGCGGCGGCAAAATCAGCGTGGCCGATTACCTGACGGAGATGATCGGCTCGATCGGCGAGAACATGACGCTCAGGCGTAGCGCCTATCTCAGCGTAAAGATCGGCACGGTCGCGAGCTACGTGCACAACACGATCTCGCCGGGCCTCGGCAAGATCGGCATCATCGTGGCGATCGAGTCATCCGGCGATGCGGCGAAGCTCAAGAGCTTCGGCAGGCAGGTGGCCATGCACATCGCCGCCGCTAATCCGCAAAGCGTCGATGTGGCCGGTCTCGATCCCGCCTTCGTCGAGCGCGAGCGCGCGGTGTTGACCGAGCAGGCGAAGGAGTCTGGCAAGCCGACGCCGGTGGTCGAGAAGATGGTCGAAGGTCGCCTGCGCAAATTCTATGAGGAGGTCGTACTCCTGTCGCAGGCCTTCGTCCACGATCCGGAGACAACCGTTACCAAGGCGCTTGCCGCCATCGAGCAGAGCGCCGGCGCGCCGATCAAGATTGTCGGCTTCCATCGCTTCGCGCTTGGTGAGGGGATCGACCGGCCGGACAGCGATTTCGCAGCGGAAGTCGCCGCTGCCGCGTCGGGATCCTAGAGGTGCGGCGGGGGATCGGCTGATGGCAGAACCGCACACGGGCCGATCGCTCCGCTACCGCCGGGTCCTCGTCAAACTCTCCGGTGAAGCCCTGATGGGTCGTAACGGCTACGGCATCGACGTGGACGTGCTGAACCGGATCGCAGGGGATCTCTGCGAAGCCGCCGAGCTGGGCATCCAGCTTTGCCTCGTGGTTGGCGGCGGCAACATCTATCGCGGCCTGGCAGGTGCCACCGACGGTATGGACAGGGTGAGTGGCGACTACATGGGTATGCTGGCGACCGTTCTGAACGGGCTTGCGCTGGGACAGGCGCTTGAAGCCAAGGGCCGGTCGGCACGCGTGATGTCAGCGATCCCCATGTTGAGCATCTGCGAGCCCTTCATCCGGGCCCGGGCGCTCGCTCATTTGGCCGACGGCCATTTGGTGGTGTTCGTCGGCGGCACTGGCAATCCCTTCTTCACCACTGACACCACGGCGGCGCTCAGGGCCGCCGAGATGGGATGTGACGCGGTTCTCAAGGCCACCCAGGTCGATGGTGTCTACGGCGCCGACCCGGCAAAGAACCCAAAGGCGCGCCGGTACGAGGCGCTAAGCTATGACGATGTTCTGCGGCAAGACCTGCGGATCATGGACGGGGCGGCAATCGCCCTTGCCCGCGACAATCGGATTCCGATAATTGTGTTCTCCATCAAAGAACAAGGTGGCTTGGCTGCGGTATTGCAAGGGAAGGGGTCCTCGACCACGATATCCTAGCTGACCGCAAGCGCGCCGGCGGGGGGCGCGGATCGGCGGGACGGCAGGGCCCAAGCGCGGATTTCAGCCGCGCGAGGAGGAGAGGCAACATGAGTGGCTTCGACCTTAAGGAGATCGAGCGTCGGATGCGTGGCGCGCTCACGGTGCTCAAGCAGGAATTTGGCGGCCTGCGCACTGGCCGAGCCAATATGAGCCTTCTCGATCCGATCATGGTAAATGCCTATGGCAATCAAATGCCGCTCAATCAACTCGCCACCATCAACGTGCCGGAATCCCGGCTGATTACTGTGCAGGTATGGGATCGGTCGCAGGTCGGCGCCGTCGAGCGGGCCATCCGCGAATCCGATCTCGGATTGAACCCGGTGGTCGAAGGACAGCTGCTTCGCCTGCCGATCCCTGAGCTGAACGAGGAGCGCCGGCACGAGATCGCGAAGGTCGCCCACAAATACACCGAGCAGGCGCGCGTGGCGGTGCGCAACGTCAGGCGTGACGGCATGGAGCATCTGAAGCGCATGGAGAAGGACGGAG
>DASZGQ010000021.1:0-12424 GCA_035938735.1 Methyloceanibacter sp. | reverse complement strand
CGCGAGTCCCATATGAGTGCTGCGGCGTCTCCGGCCGAGCGTGCGTATCTTGCCAAGAGCCGGGGCCGCTATCGCATTGCGTGCCTCACCTTCGCGCTGAGCTTCCTTGCCATTGCGCTTAGGCTGATGAGCCTCGGCTTTGCCGTGGTCGAGCCTGGCGTTGGCGGCATTCACGACATCTCCACCACGGTGCACCGCCCTGACATCCTCGACCGGAACGGCCGGCTGCTTGCCACCGATATCAAGGGCGCGACCCTCTACGCCGACCCCGCCAAGGTCATCGACCGGGACGAGCTCGTTGAGCAGGTCGCGAGCGTGCTCCCCGACATCAACACTGGAGAGCTGCTTGAGAAGCTGACGCAGGGCAAGAGGTTCGTTGCCATCAGGCGAGAACTCACCCCGAAGCAGCAGGCCGAGATCTACGAGCTTGGCCAACCCGGCCTTGGCTTCATCGAGGAATATCGCCGGGTCTATCCGGTCGGCGCCACCGCCTGCCACGTGGTCGGCCACGTCAATGTCGACAACAAGGGCCTCGCCGGCATCGAGAAGTTCATCGACGACAACCCAGCGCTCGCCATGTCGGCTCCGGAGAATGCCGCGGGCGGGGAGGCGGTCACGCTCTCCCTTGATCTTGGCGTGCAGCACGTCGTGCGCGAGGAATTGGTCAACGCCATGGCAACCTATCATGCCAAGGCCGCGGCCGGCGTCGTCATCGACGTCAAGAGCGGGGAGGTGATGGCGCTCGTCTCGCTCCCCGACTACGACCCCAATCACCGCGAGCAGGCCCTCGACAAGGACCGCCTCAACCGCATGACCTCGGGCGTCTACGAAATGGGTTCGGTGTTCAAGACGCTCACCGTCGCCGGCGCGCTCGATGCGGGTAGCTCATCGCTGCGCTCAAGCTACGACGCAAGAGCACCAATTCATGTTGGCAAGTTCACCATCGAGGATTTCCACGGCAAGAAGCGCCGGCTGACCGTGCCCGAGATCTTCATCTATTCGTCGAATATCGGCGCGGCCAAGATGGCGCTTGACCTCGGCATCGAGCGCCACCGTGCCTTCCTTGAGAAACTCGGCCTATTGAGCCGCTTCTCCACGGAGATCGGCGAAAACGCGGCTCCGATCGTGCCATCCCCCTGGGAGCGGCTGAACACCATCACCATCGCCTACGGTCACGGATTGTCCGTCTCGCCCCTGCAGCTTGCCGCGGCCACATTGCCTCTGGTCAATGGCGGCTTCGCTGTGACGCCCACCTTTCTGCCGCGCTCGCGCGAGGCTGAGCTTCAACAGAGCCCGCGGGTGGTCAAAGCCTCGACCAGTCAGGCGATCCTCCAGCTCATGCGCCTCAACGTGTTGAAGGGCACCGGCAAGCGCGCCGATGCCGAAGGCTACCGCGTCGGCGGCAAGACCGGCACGGCAGAGAAGGTGGTTGGGCGCCACTATGAGGGGTCCTCGCTGCTCACCTCGTTCCTCTCGGTTTTTCCCACCGACGCTCCGGAATATCTTGTGCTCGTCATGCTTGATGAGCCGCAGCGCGTGCCGGAAACCCACAACGAAGCTACGGCGGGTGTGAATGCTGCGCCCACCGTGGGCAAGATCGTTGAGCGCACCGCGCCAATTCTCGGTGTGGCGCCGAAGCTTCCCGGCGATCAGCTCAAGTTTGACGAGAAGGTGCTCGCCTCCTATTAGGGAAACGCCGGTTTCCGGGCTTTTGCAAGCCCGTTGCGCCGAAGGCCAAAGCCAGTCGGCTGTCCTGGGGCGCGCGGATGTTTGAGTTATGACCCTTGGTGAGTTGATGGGGCCTGAGGCACGGCTACCAGCGTCCTGGCAGCCCTGGCAGCGCATTCCTATCGTGGGGCTGACCGCCGATAGTCGCACCGTGAAGCCCGGCTACCTGTTCGCGGCGCTGCGAGGCTCGCGCACCGACGGTTCGCGCTACATCGCTGACGCCTTGGCGCGCGGCGCCGCGGCGATCCTCATGTCGCCGGACGGCGCGCAGACCTTGATTGAGACGCCTGTGGTAGAGGATGCCAATCCGCGCCACCGACTTGCGCTGATGGCCGCGCGCTTCTTCGGCGCTCAACCTGAAACCGCAGTTGCCGTCACCGGTACCAACGGCAAGACGTCGGTCGCCTCCTTCGTGCGCCAGCTCTGGGAGCAGTTGGGATTCCGTGCCGCAAGCCTAGGCACCATCGGTGTGGTGGGACCGTCGGGCACGCAGACCCTCGCGCATACCACACCGGACCCCATCGAGCTTCACCGCATCCTCGCCGACCTTGCCAAGTCAGGCGTCACTCATCTCGCTCTCGAAGCGTCGAGCCATGGGCTCGAGCAGCGCCGTGTCGACGGCGTGCGGCTTGCCGCCGGCGCCTTCACCAATATCTCCCGTGACCATCTCGACTATCACCCGAATTTCGAAGCCTATTTTGATGAAAAGCTTCGCCTGTTCGGCCAATTGCTTCCGCCGGATGCGGGCGCCGTCATTGATGTTGACAGCGCTGGCGCCTCGCGCGTGGTCGCGGTCGCCAAGGAGAGGGGCCTAGCCATCTTCTCCGTTGGTCGAGACGGCGAGACCTTGCGGCTGTTGTCCGCGGAACACGACGGCTTCGGCCAGCGCCTCGTCGTGCAGCACACCGGAGGGACGGAGTCCTTCCGCCTTCCCCTAGTCGGCGCCTTTCAAGCCTCCAACGCGCTCGTCGCGGCCGGCCTTTGCATCGCAACCGGAACAAGTGCTGCGAAGGTCCTGCCGCTACTGGCAAATTTGCGCGGCGCGCGGGGACGCCTCGATCTCGCCGGCACCGCCCGCACCGGCGCTCCCATCTTCATCGACTACGCCCATACGCCAGACGCGCTCGCCAAAGCGCTCGACGCGCTCCGGCCTTATGTGCGCAACAGATTGCTCGTCGTGTTCGGATGTGGCGGCGATCGCGACAAGGGCAAACGCCCTCAAATGGGCGCGGTTGCGGTGGATAAGGCTGACACCGCCATTGTCACCGACGACAATCCGCGGAGCGAAGAGCCCGCGGAAATTCGTCGGGAGATTTTGGCAGGGGCGCCAGGTGCGATCGAGATCCCAGGCCGCGCCGTCGCCGTGGGGAAAGCCATTGCCGATCTGCGGCAGGGGGATGTGTTGCTGATTGCCGGGAAGGGGCACGAGACTGGCCAGGTCGTCAAAGGCACCGTCATTCCTTATTCTGACCATGGCGCGGTCGAAGCCGCATTGAAAGAGGGGGCAAAACGTGCCTAAGCCGCTCTGGACAGTTGGCGAGATGGTGAAGGCCGTGCGCGGCAAGAGCCCGCTATCGCACGGCACTGCAGTGAGCGGCGTCTCCATCGACAGCCGAAGCTTGGCGCCAGATGAAGCCTTCGTCGCGCTGCGCGGGCTGAACCGCGATGGACATCTCTTCGTCGAGGCCGCGCTCTCGCAAGGCGGGTCCTGCGCCATCGTCGAGCAGGACTTCAAGGCGCCGCGCGGCGAAAAGCGGCTGATCCGCGTTGCCGATACCCTCGAAGCTTTGAACGACCTCGGCACAGCAAGCCGCGCTCGCGCCAAGGACGCCGTGATGATCGCTGTCACCGGCAGCGTCGGCAAGACCGGCACCAAGGAGGCGCTGAAGCTTGCGCTCACCCCGTCAGGCCCCGTGCATGTCTCCTTGAAGTCGCATAACAACCACTGGGGCGTGCCGCTGTCGCTCGCCAACATGCTGCAGGACACGAGGTTCGGAGTGTTCGAGGCCGGCATGAATCACGCCGGCGAGCTTAATGAGCTCACGAAACTCATCAGGCCGCATATCGCCATCATCACCACAGTGGCGCCGGTGCATCTCGGCTTCTTCCGCTCTGTCGAGGCGATTGCCGACGCCAAGGCGGAGATCCTTGAAGGGCTGGTGCCTGGTGGTGCGGCGGTCCTCAACCGCGACAATCCTTATTTCGAGCGGCTCAGGCGCCACGCGCTGCAGCGCAAAGCGCGGGTTGTGAGCTTCGGCGAGTCGCGCGGCGCCGACGCAAGGTCGTTGAGTGTCGAGCTCGGGCCTGAGAGCTCGGAGGTGAAAGCAGACATTCTCGGCGAGACGGTCAGCTACCGTATCGGCGCGCCGGGTATTCACCTGGTGCAGAATTCGCTCGCCGTGCTCGCTGCGGTGAAGCTCGCCAACGCTGACCTCAAGGCGGCCGTCCGCGCGCTCTCCAGCTGGTACGCACAGACCGGACGCGGCGAACGCATCGTCATCGGTGGCAAAAATGGGCGCATTGCTATCATCGATGAAAGCTATAACGCCAACCCGGCCTCGATGCGTGCGGCGCTTGCCACGCTCGGGCTCACGCCGCGGGACGAGTTCAAGCGCCGGGTCGCCGTGCTCGGCGACATGCTCGAGCTCGGTGGCCTTGGGCCGAAGCTTCATCAGGAACTCGCTGAGGTCATCGATGCGGCTGACGTAGACGTTGTCTATGCCTGCGGTGAGATGATGCGCGGACTCTACGATGCGCTGCCGGCCAAGCGCCGCGGCGCCTATGCCAAGACCTCCGAGCAGCTGGCGCCGCTTCTCACCAAGGGCGTGGGGGCGGGCGACGTGGTGATGGTCAAGGGCTCACTCGGCAGCCGCATGGCCCCGTTGGTCGAGGCCCTGCAACGGCATTTCCAGGCGCCAAGCGCTGCCACCCAGGGCTGATCCAACGAATTTCTCGGGTAATTTCCGTGCCAAATCGCGGCAAAACTGCGCTCCGGGCGCCATTTCCCGATTCCCTCCGCGACGCTTTGCCCTTAAAGGAGCCGCTAGGGGGAAGACCATGCTCTATTGGTTGACTGAGCTCACGGGCGAACTCAGCGCCTTCAATATCTTCCGCTACATCACGTTCCGCACGGGCGGCGCCTTGATTACGGCGCTGCTCTTCGTGTTCCTGTTTGGCCCGGGCATCATCAAGTCCTTGCGCATTCGCCAGGGCAAGGGCCAACCGATCCGCGCCGATGGGCCGGAGCGCCACTTGCTGCAGAAGCGGGGCACGCCGACCATGGGTGGCCTGATGATCCTGTCTGGGGTCACCGTCGCCACGTTGCTCTGGGGCAATCTGCACAATCCTTATGTCTGGGTGGTGCTCATCGTCACGCTCGTCTATGGCGCCGTCGGCCTCTATGACGACTATCTCAAGGTGACGAAGCAGTCAGTGGAGGGTTCCCGCGGCCGCGTGAGGCTCCTTATCGAGACGAGCATCGCGCTGATCGCCACCTATGTCATTGCCTCCGTGGGACAGCCGCCGCTCTCGACCGCACTCGCCATTCCCTTCTTCAAGAATGTGCTGATCGACCTCGGCTGGCTGTTCGTTCCCTTCGGCGCCTTCATCATTGTCGGCGCCGGCAACGCCGTGAACCTGACCGATGGGCTGGACGGCCTTGCCATCGTGCCGGTGATGATCGCTGCCGCCACCTTCGGCTTTATCTCATACTTCGTCGGCAATGCCCTGTTCGCCGAATATCTGCAGATTCACTTCGTGCAAGGGACCGGCGAGCTTGCTGTGATCTGCGGCGCGCTCGTGGGTGCAGGGCTTGGCTTCCTCTGGTTCAATGCGCCGCCCGCTCAGATCTTCATGGGGGACACTGGGTCGCTGGCGCTTGGCGGCGCGCTCGGCACCATCGCCGTCGCCACCAAACATGAATTGGTGCTCGCCATTGTCGGCGGCTTGTTCGTGCTCGAAGCGATTTCGGTGATCGTGCAGGTGGCGTCCTTCCGGCTGTTCGGCAAGCGCGTTTTCCGCATGGCCCCGCTGCATCATCACTACGAACAAAAGGGATGGGCGGAATCCACGGTGGTGATCCGCTTCTGGATTATTGCCGTGGTTCTAGCGCTCCTTGGCCTCGCCACGCTGAAATTGCGGTAGATTCAACAAAATGATTCCCGTGACGATCTTTGCCGGCCGCGATGTAGCAGTGTTCGGGCTGGGATTGAGCGGCATCGCCGCTTCCCATGCGCTCGCCGCCGGCGGCGCGCGGGTGCTCGCCTGGGACGATACGGAAGCCGCGCGCGACAAGGCTGCCACGCAAGGCGTGACGCTGCATGATCTCGCTTCTGCAGATTGTAGCAAGATCGCGGCGCTGGTGCTCGCTCCCGGTATTCCACTGACCCATCCCGAGCCCCATTGGAGTGTGAAGAAGGCGCATGACGCGGGAGTCGAGGTGATCGGCGACACCGAACTCTTGTTCCGTGAGAAGGCCAAGGAAGATTCAGGCGCCAAGGCGGTGGTCATCACCGGCACGAATGGCAAATCCACCACCACGGCGCTCACCGCCCATTTATTG
This sequence comes from Methyloceanibacter sp., assembly GCA_035938735.1. GTDB lineage: Bacteria > Pseudomonadota > Alphaproteobacteria > Rhizobiales > Methyloligellaceae > Methyloceanibacter. The sequence continues at coordinate 6,135 of DASZGQ010000021.1, read as the reverse complement.
CAAACTGGCGGTCGCCCCGTGGCGCTTGGCGGCAATATCGGCCGCGCCGTACTCGACCTTCCGCCCTTCGCGGCCGGGCTTACCTATGTGCTCGAACTGTCGACCTTCCAGATCGATCTCACGCCGTCGCTTGCTCCAGACGCCGCGGCACTCCTCAATATCACGCCGGATCACCTCGACCGCCACGGCACCTTGGAGAACTATGCCGCGATCAAGGGCCGCGTCTTTGCTGGCCTGCCCGCGGACGGAACTGCCGTCATCGGCGTCGACGACGACTATTGCCGCGCCATTGCCGATGCGCTCCCTGGCCCGTATGCCGTGAAGTGCATCGCCGTCGGGAATCCGGTCGAGACCGGTGTCTGGGCCAAAGACGGAATCTTGACCGAGGTGGAGAAGGGCGTTGAGCGCGGCCGCCTGAGCCTCGATGGCATCGGGTCCTTGCGCGGCGCCCACAATTGGCAGAACGCCGCGGCCGCCTATGCGCTGGCCCGGTCCCAAGGGCTTGACGCCTCGACCATCGCCAAAGGGTTGGGGACCTTTGCCGGCCTTGCTCACCGCATGGAGCAGGTGGCGCGGCTCGGGTCTGTACTCTTTGTCAACGACTCCAAGGCTACCAATGCCGATGCCGCCGCCAAGGCGCTCGCGAGCTTCAGCGACATCTATTGGATCCTTGGCGGCAGGCCCAAGTCAGGAGGACTTGCAGGGTTGGAGCCGTATTTTCCCAAGATCGCCCGCGCCTATCTGATTGGCGAGGCTGCTGACGCCTTTGCCGCTCAACTCGGCGCCGAGGTCGATCACATGCAATGCGGGACGCTCGATCGCGCCATTGAGGCCGCCGCAGCCGATGCGAGACGTTCGCGCGCCAGAGAGCCGGTAGTGCTGCTGTCGCCGGCTTGCGCCTCCTATGACCAGTTTGCCAATTTCGAGGCGCGGGGCAAAAGCTTTCGCGATCATGTCCTGCGCCTCGACGGCGTGAGCCCAGTGCAGCCAAGGCAGGGGAGGGCGGCATGAGGATCACCCGCGCCGACCGCAGCGTGCTCTCTGACTGGTGGTTCACCGTCGACCGCCTGATGTTCTTCGGTCTGTTGTTGCTCATGGGCGCAGGCCTCGTTCTGTCGCTCGCTGCAAGCCCGCCCATCGCCGCCAAATACAATCTCGATCCGTTCTATTTCGTGCGCCGTCAGGCGGCGCTGCTTCTGCCGGCGGTCGCCATCCTATTCGGGGCTTCGACTCTCACGCCAAAGCAGATCCGCCGCGCGAGCCTGATCATCTTTGTTGTCGGCATAGCGCTCATGCTGGCCACTCTGTTCATCGGGCCCGAGATCAAAGGCGCTAGGCGCTGGTTGCAGATCGGCTTCGTCTCGATTCAGCCTTCCGAATTCGTCAAGCCCGCCTTTGTGGTGCTCACAGCCTGGCTGTTCAACGAGAGCCAGAAGCGTAGCGATGTCCCCGGGCTCGAGCTTGCGCTCGCCCTCTATGCCGTGTTTGCGGTTCTGCTCGTGATGCAGCCGGATTTCGGCCAGACGCTCCTCGTCAGCATCGTTTGGATCGCGCTGTTCTTCATGGCCGGCATCAATCTCTTCTGGATCGGGGCACTCGCCGCGGCCGGCATCGCCGGCATTGCGTCGGCCTATTTTCTCGTGCCGCACGTTGCCTCGCGCATCGACCGCTTCCTCAATCCCGCCTCCGGCGACACGTACCAAGCCGACAAGGCGTTCGACTCGTTCCTGCACGGCGGATGGTTCGGCCGAGGCCCGGGCGAGGGCACCGTGAAAGATGTGCTCCCAGACTCCCATACCGACTTTATCTTCGCGGTGGCCGCGGAGGAGTATGGGCTGATCGCCTGCCTCATCCTGCTTGCCCTGTTTGCCTTCATTGTGCTGCGCGGTCTGTCCAAGGCGTCGCAGGAGCAAGACGGCTTCATTCGCGACGCGACCGCCGGGCTGATCATGCTGTTCGGCCTGCAGACGCTGATCAACATGGCGGTCAATGTCGGCCTGATGCCGGCCAAGGGCATGACCCTGCCCTTCGTCTCTTATGGCGGCTCGTCGCTGGTCGCTATGGCGCTGACCATGGGCTTCGCGCTCGGGCTCACGCGGCGAAGGCCCATGGCGGGTCGCCTCCCTCGCAGTGCCCCGAGCGAAGCCGATGACGAATCCGGCTCACGTGGAAGCAAAGCCGCCTCGGAGCAGATGGCTTGAGCACCTGCACCGTTCTGCTCGCCGCTGGCGGCACGGGCGGCCATCTCTTTCCTGCCGCGTCCCTCGGCCAGGAGCTTCAGCGCCGCGGCTATACGGTCGAGCTCGCCACTGACATGCGGGCGGAGAAATATGGCGGCGACTTTCCCGCCCGCGCCATTCACCGCATCCCGTCGGCTACGCTCACCAGCAACTCGCCCATCGCCGTGGCCGGCACCTTCACCCGGCTCGGCATCGGCTACGCCGGCGCGCTTCGTTTGTTGCTGCGGGTCAAGCCCGCAGCGGTCATCGGCTTTGGCGGCTATCCCACGCTGCCCCCTATCATCGCCGCGCGCACGCTGCGCATCCCCACGGCCATTCACGAACAGAACGCCGTGATGGGCCGCGCCAATCGGCTTCTCGCACGCTTCGTCGACAGGATCGCGCTCTCCTTCATGCCGACCAAGCTGCTCGGGCCCGAGGCACAAGCCAAAGCGCGGCTCACCGGTATCCCGGTGCGCGACGCGGTTCTGAAATTTCGCGACGTGCCCTATACCGCGCCCGATGCATTATCGCGCCTGCTGCTGCTCGTGTTCGGCGGCAGCCAAGGCGCCCGCTTCTTTTCCGAGGCGGTACCGCCGGCACTGCTGCAGTTGCCCGAAGAGATGCGCGGGCGTCTAACGATTGTGCAGCAAGCCCGCGAAGAGGACTTGACGACACTGCGCGAGGCTTACGCGAGCGCCAAGATCGCCGCGCATCTCGGGCCTTTCTTCTGTGATCTGCCGGAGCGCATCTCCACGGCGCAGCTCGTCATTGCCAGGGCTGGCGCCTCGACCGTCGCTGAACTGACCGCCATCGGCCGGCCCTGCCTTCTGGTGCCGCTCCCCCACGCCCTTGACAACGATCAGCTTGAAAATGCAACACGGCTACAAGAGGTTGGCGGCGGCTGGTGCGTGCGCCAGTCCGAGCTTTCGACCGAGCGCCTGACCGGGCTGTTGCAAGATTTGCTGTCTTCGCCGACGCGTCTGGCGGACGCCGCCAAAAAGGCGCATGGCATGGCCACGGTCGACGCCGTGAAACGGCTTGCCGATCTCGTGGACGAGCTCGCGAAGTTCAAGGAGTAGCGTTCGTCATGCACATGCCCGATCCGGAAAAGACCGGCCTCGTGCATATCGTGGGCATCGGCGGTATCGGCATGAGCGCCATCGCCGAGGTGATGCACACCCGCGGCTACACCATGCAGGGCAGCGACCTCAAGGACAGCGGCAATCTCGATCGTTTGCGCGCCCGCAACATTCGCTGCCTGATCGGCCACGACCCTGCCAATGTCGAAGGCGCCACCTATCTCGTTATCTCGAGCGCGGTGAAGGCCGGCAACCCCGAATTCGAAGCCGCCAAGGAGCGCGGCATCCCCATCATCGGCCGCGCCGAGATGCTGGCCGAGCTGATGCGCCCTTGCGCAACGATTTCCATCACCGGCACCCACGGCAAGACCACGACAACGTCGCTGATCGCCGATTTGCTCAAAGGCGGCGGCCTCGATCCCACGGTGATCGCCGGCGGCATCATCAATGACTGGGGCACCAATGCCCGCATCGGCAAGGGCGACTGGATGGTGGTGGAGGCTGACGAATCCGACGGCACTTTCCTGAAGCTTCCCACCCAGATCGGTGTCGTCACCAATATCGATCCGGAGCACATGGACTATTGGCAGACGCTGCCCGCGCTGCATCGGGGCTTCCAGCAATTCATCGAGGCCATTCCCTATTACGGGCTCGCCGTCGCCTGCATCGACCATCCCGTGGTGCGCGAGCTACTCGCCAAACTTGGTGGCGCCGCCAACGGGCGGCGGACGATTACCTATGGCGTGGCGCGCGACGCCGACATCAGGCTCGTCAATCTGCGTCCCGCCCGCGACAGGATCGTGTTCGACGCCGAGCTTGGTGCGGCGGTCGGGAGCGGCGCGCGCACGCTCAACGATCTGATGCTACCCGCGCTCGGCCACTACAATGCGCTGAATGCGCTCGCCGCTCTTGCCGTGGCGGCGGAGGCCGGCGTCAGCGACGATGCGATCCGCGCAGGGTTCGCGGGCTTCTCAGGCGTGAAGCGGCGCTTCACCCATGTCGGCGCGTGGCAGGGTGTGCAGGTCTATGACGACTATGCCCACCATCCGGTCGAGATCGCCGCCGTGCTTCGTGCTGCGCGCGTCGCCGGCAACGGTCGGGTGATCGCCGTGATCCAGCCACACCGCTACACGCGGCTGCAAAGCCTGTTCAACGAATTCTCCGCTTGCCTCGACGATGCCGACATTGCGCTGGTGACGCCGGTCTATTCGGCAGGCGAGGTTCCGATCCCGGGCATCGACCGCGATGAACTCGCGTCAGGTCTGCGCCGCCACGGCCACCCGAAGGTGCTGACTGTCGACGGCGAGGAAGGACTGGTCGAGACCGTCGCGGCGCTAGCGCAGTTTGGCGATCTCGTGGTCGGCCTAGGTGCCGGCACCATCACCGACTGGATCAATGCGCTGCCGCAGAAGCTTGCCGACCACGGAGCCAGGGCATGAACGAAGCAAGGATCGCATGCGACCTTGCCGGCGAGCTTGCCGCGCGCCTGCCCGAGCTGCGCGGCAAGCTGAAACCCGGTGCCGTTCTTGCCGATCTTACCTGGTTTCGCGTCGGCGGCCCCGCCGAGGTGCTCTACTCGCCGGCCGACGAAGCTGACCTCTCTTACTTCATGGCGAATACGCCGCTGGAGATTCCCATCACCATCATTGGGCTCGGCTCCAATCTGCTCGTGCGCGATGGCGGCATCGGCGGCGTGGTGATCAGGCTCGGCCGCGGCTTCGGCGACATCACCGTTGAACCCAATTCGCAGCTTCGAGCCGGTGCGGCGGTGCCCGACGTAAAGGTCGCCCGTGCCGCGGCCGACGCCGGCATTGCCGGACTCTCCTTTTATCGCGGCATCCCGGGTTGCGTCGGCGGCGCGCTCCGCATGAATGGCGGCGCCCACGGACGCGAGACCTATGAAGTTGTGGTGGAGGCCCGCGCCGTCGATCGCCAAGGCCAGGCGCATGTGCTCCCCGTCGCCGAGCTGCATTACGCCTATCGCCATTGCGGCGCTCCTGAGGACCTCATCTTCACCGAGGCTCTGTTCCAGGGCGAGCCGGGCGAGCCTTCGGCGATCCTCGCCGAGATGGATGACATAGCCGCCTACCGAGAGCAGGCGCAGCCGATCAAGAGCCGCAGTGGCGGCTCGACCTTCAAGAACCCGCCGGGCAACAAGGCCTGGCAGCTCATCGACGGCGCCGGCTGCCGTGGCCTCGTCGTTGGCGGCGCGCATGTCTCCGAGATGCACTGCAACTTCCTTATTAATGAGGGCAGCGCCACCGGCGCCGACATTGAGGAACTTGGCGAGATGGTGCGCGCGCGGGTGAAGGCAAATAGCGGCATCGAGCTCGAATGGGAGATCAAGCGCCTCGGCGTGCCCAAGTGACCGCTGACCTCATGCTTCGAGACGCGCATCTGCCGATGCGCTCCTCAGCATAAGGCACTAATCCTCACCCTGAGGAGGCCGAAGACCGTCTCGAAGGGGTGAGACCCATCCTTCAAGCAGGGGGACGTTCAATGACCAACAACCAAACCCACGTCGCGATGCTGATGGGAGGCTGGTCGTCGGAACGGGAAGTGTCGCTCCGCTCCGGCGAGGCCTGCGCCAAGGCGCTCGAAGCGCAAGCCTATCCGGTCACTCGCCTCGATGTCGGCCACGACGTAGCGACCAAGCTCGCCGAGATTCGTCCCAATGTCTGCTTCAACGCGCTGCATGGGCGCTTCGGCGAGGACGGCTGCATCCAGGGTGTGCTCGAAACCCTGGGCATCCCCTACACCCATTCCGGCGTGCTGGCCTCGGCGCTCGCCATGCACAAGGAGCGCGCCAAGACAGTGCTGCGCGCCGCCGGCGT
>DASZGQ010000020.1:0-14075 GCA_035938735.1 Methyloceanibacter sp. | reverse complement strand
TTTCAGACTCGATGGTGAGCTGCTTGGAATCGCTGCCAGCAGTGACGGTGACGGTGTGGGGCTTGGGATCGATATTGGAGATGGTGAGAGCCTGTACCGGTCCGGCGCAGAGCCAAGCCATGACCCCAAGTGAAGCAACCCCGATCGATCTCATGCCAAATCCTCCCAACACTTCGGACTCGCGAATTCAGGCTCGCACTTCCGCAAAAGAGCGCCCGGATTTTGTTGCCGGCGCGGCAAAGGCCGCAGGCTCGCGACCGCTTTTCATGAATTCCTCTATTTACCACGCCTTCGACCAAGGCCCGCAAGGCTTGAGGCACACCCGCCTGCAGCCGGAACCAAATTTACCATGTCGGCGTTAGAGTGCCTGCTGACGGAATTGCGGAAAAAGAAGGGCATGGCGGGCACGAGAAAGAGCTAAGATTGCCCGCTTGTAGCCAAGGACCGCATCGATCGGAAAAGGAGGCTTCCCATGGAGCTTACCGGTACCCTGACGGCCATTCTGGCTTTGGTATCATTCGGGTTTGTCGCCGCGATCATCCTCGGGATGATCTAGCGCATCCGCTTCCAGCCATCATTCAGCCGCATCGGCGATCCGCTTCGGATCGTAGTTGAGGATTGGCCCGAGCCAGCGCCCGGCCTCCTCGAGGGTCCAACCTTTACGCGCCGCATAGTCCTGGACCTGGTCGCGGCCGATCTTGCCCACGCCGAAATAGCGGCTGTCGGGGTGGGAGAAATAAAGTCCTGACACGGCGGCGGCCGGCCACATGGCGCAAGACTCGGTGAGTTTGAGACCGGTGACGGCTTCGGCGTCGAGCAGCTTGAACAGCGAGCGCTTCTCGGTGTGGTCGGGTTGCGCCGGATAGCCTGGCGCAGGGCGGATGCCGGCGTAGTCTTCGGCGATCAGCTGCTCTTTGGTCAGCTTCTCGTTCGGCGCATAGGCCCAAAGCTCGCGACGCACCTTCTCGTGCAACGCCTCGGCGAACGCCTCCGCCAGCCGGTCGGCGAGTGCCTTGACCATGATCTTGGAATAATCGTCGTTGGCCCGCTCGAATCTGCGCGCGACGTCCTCCTCACCGATGCCGGCGGTCACGGCAAATCCGCCAATGTAGTCGGCGACGTCAGACTCTCTCGGCGCGATGAAATCGGCGAGGGCGAGATTGGCTCTGTCCCCATCCCGCGCCATCTGCTGGCGAAGCGTGTGTAGCGTGGCGGTTTTCGCCTTGCGACTCTCGTCGGCATAAATCTCGATGTCGTCGCCGGCGCTGTTCGCGGGCCAGAAGCCAACCACGCCGTTGGCCTTGAGCCATTTCTCATCGACCAGCCGCTTCAGCATGGCTTGCGCGTCGTCGAAGAGGTGGCGCGCGGCCTCGCCGTATTTGTCGTCGTGAAGGATGCGCGGGTATTGGCCCCTCAGTTCCCAGGCCTGGAAGAACGGCGTCCAGTCGATGTAGCGGGCAAGTTCCGCCAAGTCGTAGCTGCGGAAGGAGCGCGTGACGAGATAGGTCGGCTTCGGCGGCACATAGGTCTTCCAATCGAGCTTGAGCCGGTTGGCGCGGGCGTCGGCGATCGATGTGCGGGCCTTCTCCGCCCGTCCCCTAGCGTGCGACTCCGCCATGCGCGCATAGTCCTCGCGAACGCGCTCAATCGTCTTGGACCGCTCCTCTGGCGACATCAGGCTCGACACCACGCCCACGGCGCGGCTTGCATCGGTGACGTAGATTGCCTGGCTGCGCGCATAGTTCGGGCTGATCTTTACCGCGGTATGCACGCGGCTCGTGGTGGCGCCGCCGATCAAGAGCGGCAGGTCAAAGCCTTCGCGCTCCATCTCCGCCGCCACATGGCACATTTCATCGAGCGACGGCGTGATCAGGCCGGACAGGCCGATGATGTCGACCTTGCGCTCCTTGGCGGTGTCGAGAATCGTTTGCGCCGGCACCATGACGCCGAGGTCAATGACCTCGTAATTGTTACATTGGAGCACGACGCCGACGATGTTCTTGCCGATGTCGTGCACGTCGCCTTTCACCGTGGCGAGCACGATTCTGCCGGCCGGCTCACCTTGAGCGAGCCCAAGCTCCTCCTTCTCCTTCTCCATGAAGGGCATCAGATAGGCGACCGCCTGCTTCATGACGCGGGCGGACTTCACCACCTGCGGCAGGAACATTTTGCCGGAGCCGAACAGGTCGCCGACCACGCTCATGCCCGCCATCAGCGGACCTTCGATGACGTGCAGAGGGCGCTCGGCTTTGGCGCGCGCCTCCTCGGTGTCCTCGTCGATGTACGTGCCGATGCCATGCACCAGCGCATGGATCAGGCGCTCCTCCACCGGCTTCTCCCGCCAGGAAAGATCGACCTCGCGCTTCTGCGCCCCCTCCCCGCGATATTTCTCGGCTGCCTCGAGCAGACGGTCGGTGGCGTCGGCGCGGCGGTTGATGATCACATCCTCGACCAGCTCGCGGAGCTCAGGGTCGATGTCGTCATAAAGCGCGAGCTGGCCTGCATTGACGATGCCCATATCCATGCCGGCATGGATGGCGTGATAGAGGAACACCGAGTGCATCGCCTCGCGCACCCGGTCGTTGCCGCGGAAGGCGAAGGAAAGATTTGAGACGCCGCCCGAGACGTGCACGTAAGGCAGCTCAGCCTTGATGCGCCGCGTGGCCTCGATATAGGCGCGGGCATAGTCGTTATGCGCCTCGATGCCGGTGGCGACGGCGAAGATGTTGGGATCGAAGATGATCTCCTCGGGCGGAAAGCCGACTTTCTCGGTGAGCAGCCGGTAAGCTCGCTGACAGATCGCGAATTTCTGCTCCGCGCTCTCTGCCTGGCCTTTCTCGTCGAAGGCCATCACCACCACGGCGGCGCCATAGCGTCGGACTTTCTTGGCGTGATCGAGAAACGGCTGCTCGCCCTCTTTTAGGCTGATCGAATTGACGACCGACTTCCCTTGCACGCATTTCAAGCCCGCTTCGATCACCGACCATTTCGATGAGTCGATCATGATCGGCACGCGCGAGATGTCTGGCTCGGCGGCGAGCAGATTGAGGAAGGTCACCATGGCGCCTTCGGATTCGAGCATGCCCTCGTCCATATTGACGTCGAGCATGTTGGCGCCGTTCTCGACTTGCTGGCGTGCCACCTCGAGCGCGGCCGCGTAGTCATTGGCCTCGATCAGCTTGCGGAACTTGGCGGAGCCGGTAACGTTGGTCCGCTCGCCGACCATGACGAAATCTTGCGCGCCGTTGGTCACTTCACCTCACCCATGGACGAACGGCTCGAGGCCGGAGAGGCGCATCTTGTGCGAAACCTCGGGGACCTGACGCGGCGGGTACTTTGAGACAGCGGCAGCAATGGCGCGGATATGTTCCGGCGTGGTGCCGCAGCAGCCGCCTACAATATTGATCAGCCCGTCCCGCGCCCATTCCTCGAGCAACCCGGCCATGTGCTTCGGCGTCTCGTCATATTCGCCCATCTCGTTCGGGAGCCCCGCATTGGGATAGACGCTCACCAGCGTGTCGGCCACATGCGAAATCTCGTCCACTGAGGGGCGAAGCTGCTCGGCGCCGAAAGAGCAGTTCATCCCCACTGAGAAGGGATTGAGGTGCTTGAGCGAATACCAAAACGCCTCAGGCGTCTGGCCTGAGAGATTGCGGCCCGAAAGATCGGTGATGGTGTCCGAGAGCATGATCGGAAGCTCGACCCCCATCTCATCGAACACCTGCTCCACGGCGAATCCGGCGGCCTTGGCGTTCAGCGTGTCGAAGATGGTCTCGATGAGGATCGCATCAACGCCGCCTTCGATCAGCCCGCGCGCTTGCGTGGAATAGGCGTCGACCAGCGCATCAAAGCTCACATTGCGAAAGCCTGGGTTGTTCACGTCTGGCGAGATCGACGCGGTGCGGTTGGTCGGGCCGATGGCTCCGGCGACGAAGCGGGGCCTCTTCGGCGTCTTCTTGGTCCAGGCGTCGGCAGTATCACGCGCAAGTCTAGCCGCCGCGACATTCAATTCATGAGCAATCGCTTCGAGCCCATAGTCTGATTGCGAAATGGCCTGCGCATTGAAGGTATTGGTCTCGATGATGTCGGCGCCGGCCTCCAGATAGGCGTTGTGAACCTCGCCGATGATCTCCGGCCGGGTCAGCACCAGGAGATCGTTGTTGCCCTTGAGATCGCGCGGATGGGTCTTGAACCGCGTTCCCCGATAGCCTGCCTCGTCGAGCCTGTAGCGCTGGATCATGGTGCCCATGGCGCCATCAAGGATCAGGATTCGCTCCCTGGCTTCGCGCTTCAGCGCGGCGATGCGTTGCTCGCGGGTCATTGCGCGGCCTCCGCCTTCGACACGATCGTCGGGACCGGACGCAAGCCCAAGAGATGGCAAATGGCGTACACAAGGTCGGCGCGGTTCAGCGTGTAGAAGTGGAACTCGGTGATGCCCCGGTCGACCAAGCCCATGACTTGCTCGGCGGCGACCGCCGCTGCCACGAGGTATCGCGTCTCTTGGTCCTCTTCGAGGCCTTCGAATCGATGGCCAAGCCAGTCCGGAACGCTCGTCCCAGACTTCTGCGCGAAGCCCGAGACCTGCTTGAAATTGTGGATGGGGATGATGCCCGGCACGATGGGGATGGTGATGCCGCGCGCGCGCACTTGATCTAGATAGCGGAAGAACACTTCGTTATCGAAGAAAAACTGGGTGATGGCGCGCGTGGCGCCGGCGTCGATCTTCTCCCAGAGCATATCGATATCAGCATCGAGCGTGGGCGATTCCGGATGCGTCTCGGGATAGCAGGCGACGGAAACCTCGAGGGGCGCGATCTTCTTGATGCCGGCGGTCAAGTCCGCGCCATTGATGTAGCCACCAGGGGTCGGCACGTAGCGCTCGCCGACGCCGCCGGCGGGATCGCCTCGCAGCGCCACGATGTGGCGCACGCCGATGTTCCAATAGTCGCGGATGACGGCGTCGACCTCCCCGCGCGTCGCATCCACGCAGGTGAGATGGGCCGCCGGTTTAAGCTGAGTCTCCTTCAGAGCGCGGGCGATGGTGGCGTGGGTGCGCTCGCGGGTTGAGCCGCCCGCGCCATAAGTCACCGAAATGAAGGTCGGGTTGAGCGGCTCGAGCCGGCGGATCGAGCGCCACAGAGTCTCCTCCATGGCCGCCGTCCGCGGCGGGAAGAACTCGAACGACACCTCGATGTCGCCGTGGCCGAGAAAGCGGCTCTTGCGGTCTGGAGCGGCGAGCATCACGCGGCGATCTCCACTGACGTGCGTTTCTTCTTCTCGCGGGCGCCCGCGGGTTTCAACCCGAGCCAAAGCGAGACAGTGAGCTTCTCGGGACCGACGCTTGCCTCCGGGGCGAGATCGCGTTGGCGTTCTACCGTCACGCCGGCGTCCTTCAGCCAACGCTTGACATGTTCGGGAGCAAAGCCGAGGCGGCGATGCGCCGATTGCTCGCGCAGGAACTCGAGCTCATGCGGCGCGAAGTCCACCACCAGCAGCTTGCCGCCGGGCTTGAGCAAGCGCGCGGCTTCCGTGATCGCCGCGGCGGGATCGTCGAGGAAGTGCAGCACCTGATGCAGGATGACGGTGTCGGCGGCGCCATCTGGAAGCGGGATGTTATAAAGATCGCCGTGGCGCGCTTGCGCATTGGCGAGCCCGGCGCGCTCGAGCTTCATGCGCGCATAGCCAAGCATGTCGCGGCTGAGATCGAAGCCGAGAGCGCGCCCGGCGCGCGGCGCGAACAGCTCGAGCATGCGCCCGGTGCCGGTGCCAAGATCGACGAGGAGCGTGAAGGGTCCAGGCCCCAGCGCCTCGTCCACGGCCGCCTCGACTTGGCTTTCGGCGACGTGCAGCGCGCGGATCCTGTCCCACTCCCCGGCATGCTCCCGGAAATAGCTTTGCGCCGCATCCTCCCTCGCCTTCTTGACGGCTGTGGCGCGCGCGAGGTCGCGGGCGAGGACGGGGTCGGCGGCATCGAGGCTCGCCACGATGGCCGCCGCAAGGGCCGCTTCGCTGCCAGTATCGGCCAGGCGGAAGAACACCCAGTTCCCCTCGCGGAAGCGCGTGATCAGGCCGGCTTCGGCCATGAGCTTCAAGTGCCGGCTGATGCGCGGCTGGCTCTGCCCCAAAATCTGGGTGAGGTCCTTGACGTTCAGCTCGCTCTTGGCGAGCAGCGCAAGAATGCGAAGCCGCGTGGCCTCTCCGGCGGCGCGAAGGCCGCTGAGGGCTTGGGCACGAGAAAGGGTTCCAGGCACTGGCTGGTTCTGATGGTCATCCGACATAAAGATATGTTTATACGTTTTTCGACGGCTCGGCAAGATCGCTCGATGTTGAGGCACCTCGCCATATGCACGTATTCTGTGTAGTTTATCCCCGCCTTCCGGACTGGTTGTAGCCTGGTGCCTGTCTCTACCGGTGGAGGGCGGACGTGACCAACATCAATCGCACATTTTTCGACCAAGTTCGATCGAGGCTGTTTGGCGGCAAACTCTCCGCCTCGCAGGTCAAGGGCCTCAATACCATCCTGGATGTCAGGGAAAGGGACCGAGCCAAGCAGGACGACCGTTGACTCGCCTACGCGCTCGCCACGACCTATCACGAGACCGGCGCCCTGCTTGACATTACGGCCATGCAACCGATTCATGAGAATGGCGGCCCGATGTATTTCTTATCCATGTATGACAAGGATGGCGATCGTCCAAAGGTCGCTGCTCGTCTCGGAAACGCCGAGAAAGGCGACGGCGTTCGTTTTCATGGCCGCGGTTACGTCCAACTCAAGGGGCGAACCAACTACCGTAAGGCCGGGAAGCTCGTCGATTTGGACTTGTTGGGCGACCCAAACCTGGCAAGATCCGCCGGAATGGAGGCGGGTCTCTTCACCACCAAGAAGTTCGGCGACTACTTCAACACTCCACCGAGGATTGGATCAGCGCCCGCAAAATCATCAACGGCTCGACAAGGCGCCGCAGATCGCCGACTACGGCAGAAATTCTACAGCGCCATCAGCTACACGACCGGGCCGTAGCTCCCACCCTACCCACGTGCGAATTTCTTGTATTTGATGCGCTTCGGGATCACCGCGTCTTCGCCGAGGCGGCGCTTCTTGTCCTCCTCGTAGGATTCGAAATTCCCTTCGAACCATTCCACATGGCTGTCGCCTTCGAAGGAGAGGATGTGGGTGGCGATACGATCCAAAAAGAAGCGGTCGTGGCTGATGATCACGGCGCAGCCGGGAAAGTCCTCGAGCGCAGCTTCCAGCGAGGACAACGTCTCGACGTCGAGGTCGTTGGTGGGCTCATCGAGCAGGATCAGGTTCGCCCCTGATTTCAGCATCTTGGCGAGGTGAACGCGATTGCGCTCTCCGCCGGAGAGCTGACCGACTTTCTTCTGCTGATCCGCCCCTTTGAAGTTGAACCATCCGACATAGGCGCGGGACGGCACCTCGCGGGTTCCGAGCTTGATCACATCGTTGCCGCCGGAGATCTCCTCGAACACCGTGTTCTTGGCATCGAGCGCGTCGCGCGACTGATCGACATAACCGAGCTTCACGGTGTCGCCGACGCGAATCGTGCCGTTGTCCGGCTTGTCATCGCCCACGATCATGCGGAAGAGCGTGGTCTTGCCGGCGCCGTTCGGACCGATGACGCCGACAATGCCGCCAGGCGGCAGCTTGAAGGACAGATCGTCGATCAGCAGCCTGTCGCCAAAGCCCTTGCCGATGTTGCTCGCCTCGATGACGACGTTGCCGAGCCGCGGCCCCGGCGGAATGGTGATCTGCGCCTTGCCGGTGGTGTCGCGGCCGGCCTCGGCGAGAAGCGCGTCATAGGCTTTGATGCGCGCCTTGGATTTCGCCTGGCGCGCTTTGGGGCTCGCTCTGATCCAATCGAGCTCGCGGGCGAGCGTCCGCTCCTTCGCCGCGTCCTGCCTGCCTTCAACTTCGAGCCGCTTCTGTTTCTGCTCGAGCCAGGAGGAATAGCTGCCGTGATAGGGAATGCCGACCCCACGGTCGAGCTCGAGCGTCCATTCGGTGATGTTGTCGAGGAAGTAGCGGTCGTGGGTGACCATGATCACGGTGCCGGCATAGTCGCGTAAATGATGTTCGAGCCAGGCTACGCTTTCCGCATCGAGATGGTTGGTCGGCTCGTCGAGCAACAGGATATCTGGCTTTGCGAGCAGCAGACGGCAAAGCGCCACGCGCCGCCCCTCGCCCCCTGACAGTGTCTCGACTGATGCGTCGCCGGGCGGGCAGCGAAGCGCGTCCATGGCCTGTTCGACTTGCGCGTCGAGGTCCCACAGCCCTTGGGCATCGATCTCGTCCTGGAGCTTCGCCATCTCGTCGGCGGTCTCGTCGGAGTAGTTCATGGCAAGCTCGTTGTAGCGATCGAGCTTAGCCTTCTTCTCCGCCACGCCCTCCATCACGTTGCCGGTGACGTCCTTGGCGGGATTGAGCTCAGGCTCCTGCGGCAGATAGCCGACGCTCACGCCTTCGGCCGCCCAGGCCTCGCCGAGAAACTCTGTCTCGTCGCCGGCCATGATGCGGAGCAGTGTGGATTTGCCGGCGCCATTCAGCCCGACCACGCCGATCTTGGCGCCGGGCAGAAAAGCGAGCGTGATGTCCTTCAGTACCTGCTTCCCGCCTGGATAGGTCTTGGACAGGCGGTTCATGACATAGACACATTGCGGGCTGGCCATGGGTCTCCCGAGGGTCGCGTGGGTCTGGTGTTGGAAATTTGATTGAGCTTCTAGCGAATTGCCGCGCCGGACTCAACTTCTAGAACAGCGCGGGCAGGCGCTCGTTCAGCTTGGCGGCCAGAGCGTCCAGGGGGTTCTCCTTGATCGGCTCGATCTCGGCGAGCGCCGCAGCGAAGCTTTCGGGGGTGAGTGCGGCGATCGGCAGCACGCGGCACCAATTGTTGCGGACGAGAAAGGCGCGGTAGGCCGACTCTTCGTCGGTGAAGCGATGGGCGTGCGGCGCCACCCCAACTACGGGGAGCCTCGCTGACACGGCTTCGGAGACCATAGTGCTTGAATCCTCGGTGCAGACGATCACTTCGGCCTTGCCGAACACTTCAGGCAGCGTGCCAGGACCGGCGGTGCGATAATCGATGAAGCGGTCGATCACGCTCTCGTCCTTGGCAAGCTCGGCGACCCTATCGGCGACCTGATCCGGTGTGCGCCGCGAGGTCGAGACGAGCCAGCGCGCGCCCCAGGCCTTGGACAGGTGCCTTGCAAAATCGACCAGCTGCTCCCATTCGCCGCGCCGGTAACGGAACGGCCCGGCATTGCCGCCAATGAGGAGGCCAGCAAGTTGCGGGTGATGCTCAGGTCCGTAGCGCGGCACCGTCGCCGGACGCCCGAGCGCCTCGGGGTCGATCGCGGAGGGCTTGAGCACCACCATGTGCCGCGCGCTTCCCGTGTCACGGTCATAAGACGAGATCACCAGGCTGAAATTCTCTGGCCCCAGTCCGCGCAACAGCGAGCCGCAAAAGATGTTAGGGACGCCGAGAAACCGTGTCACGCAGATATTCGGCATCTGAGTCTCGCCTCCAGCGGATACGACAAGATCTGCCTTGGGCAGCGCCTCGGCATCGATACGATAGGCCATGCGCAGCATGCGCGGGGGATAGAAGCTCTTGGCGTTGATGCGTCGGCGCAGCCACGTGGTCGGCACGATCCAGCGCCGCTCCACAGGAATGCGTGTCACCTCGACGGGACGCAGCCGCTTCAGCGCCGCAATGACGCCCTCGGCGAGGTGGTAATGGCCTGGCCTCGTATCGGCGAGGAAGATCACTTGTAGCGGCGTCACTGGCTTACCTGGCCTTGGCGAGAATGGGAGGTACGCCCGCGTCATAAAGCGAAATCAACGCCAATTGAAACTCTGATTTCCGCCCCCACGGTCGCGAGCGCGCTTGGCAAAGTGGGGGCGCCCCGGCACAATTGGCCTGGAAAGAGTACGGGGTGCGAAATGCCGGAGCAAACGGCGAACTTAAGGGCCGATCTTATCTTGAAGGCGATGATCGCCGTGGGGTCTGCCGACGGTGGGCTGGAGGACCGCGAAGTCAGCCTCATCCGGCAGGTCTACGAGGATGAGGCGAAGCGGCCCATCACACCTGAAGAGATCGCCAAGACGGCCGATGCGACGACCAAAGACGGCATCCTGGCGGAGCTGACTGCCGCCGCTCCCGTGCTCGACCGCGAGACCAAGGAGGAGATCATCCGCGCGGCCTACCTCACGCTGCTCGCCGACGACCGCATCGCCGCCGAGGAGCGCAAGAAGCTGAAAGACATCGCCATGGCGCTGCGCGTGCCGGAAATTCATTTCGGCGCGATCCTGGAAGATCTTGCGCTGTGGCTCCAGGAGGAGAAGGCGAAGTGAGACTGCTGCGCCATGATCGTCTCGCACGAGCATAAATTCATCTTCCTCAAGACCAAGAAGACGGCCGGCACGAGCGTGGAGCTGGCGCTCACTGAGCTGTGCGGGCCTGAGGACATCATCACGCCCTTGACCGAGATCGACGAAGCGCGGCGCCTAGGCGGCCGCGGCGCGCAGAATTGGAAGCTGCATGGCTGGTGGGGCAGCCCACGGCCGATGCTCAAGCGCCGCTGGTTCAAGTTCACCGCGGCGGATTATGGCTTCTACAATCACATGCCGGCAGCGGAGGCCCGCGCCCTCATCGACGACAAGGTCTGGCGCAGCTATTTCAAATTCGCCTTCGACCGCAACCCATGGGACCGGCAGGTCTCCTTCTATCATCACCGTTACCGGAATGAGAAACTGCCCCCCTCCTTTGCGCGCTTCATGCATGACGACGCTCGCGCCCGCGTCGACAACTACGATATCTATTCGATCGAAGGCGACGTCGCGGTCGACTTCGTCGGGCGCTATGAGCGCCTGGAGGACGATCTGAAGCTTGCGCTCGGGCGGGTGGGCGTGCAACTCAGCACAGAGCTCCCGCGCGCCAAGGCCACGTTCCGCCACGACAAGATTCCCTATCGTGATTATTACGACGATGACACAAGGGCGATCGTGGCACGCTGGTACGCGCGCGAGATCGAGTTGCTACATTATGAATTCTGAGCGTCAGGTGTCCGCCGAATGATCATTTCGCACGAGCATAAATTCATCTTCCTGAAGACCAAGAAGACCGCCGGCACGGCCATAGAGGCCGCGCTGTCCGAGCTCTGCGGGCCGTCGGACGTAATCACGCCGTATCGCGAGGAAAGCGAAGGGAACCGGAAAGGCAGGCCGCCGCAAAATTATCGCATCGAGCATCCGCTCAAACCCAAACGGCCCCTATGGCGAAAGCTGCTCGGGCGCCCAGAGCGCTATTATCACCCGAGCGTCGGCTACTACGAGCACATGCCGGCGCATTTGGTGGCCGCCTATATTGGGGACGAGATCTGGCGGAGCTATTTCAAATTCGCCTTCGACCGCAATCCTTGGGACAGGCAAATCTCCTGGTACTTCTACAAGACGAAGTCGAAGGCGAGCCGACCGAGCTTCGAGAGCTTCATGGCGAGCCGCCGCCGCGCCTACGTGAACAATCACGAGATCTACATGGAGAACGGCGCGCTCGCGGTCGATTTCCTCGGCCACTACGAAAATCTCCAAGACGATCTCGCCAAGGTGCTGCAAATGGTCGGCGTCGCGCGGAGGCTCGAGGTTCAGCACTCAAACGTCACACCCAACAAGGACACGCGGCAGGACTACCGTAGCTATTACACACCGCGCACCGAGGCGTTGGTGCGCGAGTGGTATGCACCGGAGATTGCGTTGCTCGGCTACGGGTTCTGACCAGCGCTATTGAGCAACCTTCCACCCAGCCATGTACTTGAGATAGGCGATGATCAGGTCGATCTCTCGGTCGCCCAGCAAGTCTGGCGGCAAGCCGTTCATTCTCTGCTCGGGCCAGGTGCTGACCGCTTTCGGGTTACGGATCAGCGCGTGCAGTCCGTCTTGAGTCATATATTTGGTCGCGTTCATCGGCAGCTTCAGATCTGGCCCGCCGTCGGACGATCCCCCTCCGTTGAGCTTATGGCACGGCAGGCATTGGGCGACGTACAGGGCCTGTCCAGCGCGGATTGGGTCGGTCGCAGGAGAAGAGACGGATCGAGCGCAAGCGGGGGCCAGCGCGCGGCGGGCGAGGGTTGGCTCACGAGTTTTTCGGCCTGATAGGCCCAATACTCGCTGCGGACGCCCGCAGCCTCACACACCGTCCACACGATGTAGAAGGGCCCGGCGGTATAGTCCTTCCCCGCGATCTTGGGCGAAGGGTGATGGGCCGGCTCGGTCGCGACCCAGGCGACAGCCTTGTTAGCATCGGTGTTGAGCATGAGGTCGAGCGGGATTTGCGCGGCGAAGCCGTCGACCGCCACGGCCTCGATTACGCTGTCGGGCGGGACCGTGAGGCCGGCGAACAGCGCCGCGACCGGCACGGCGCGATAGCTCACCGGGACGCCATAGGCGACGTCTTTTCGGCACCTCGATGCTGGCGGCGTCGGCCCTCGCGAGCAGCTCGTCCCGCGTGAAGGTACGTGTCTCCCCGCCCACGACGACCTCAAGCGAAGGCTCGGCGGCGTGCGCGAAGCTCGACAGCAACGGTGCCAAGAGGCTGAAAACCAGGGCCATTTTGTTCCGTTGGAGCCAATCCATCGCCATGCCTCTTAGCGCTTAAGTCGCGGCACTTCATACCTCCCGCCGCCGTGAGGCCACCATAGGAGCGCTGTCAGCAGCAATCGGAGTGCGCTATAAAAAGTACCATCAACGCCTCGGGGGAAAGTCCTATGAAATCGCCTGTAATCGCTCTTGCTTTGGCCATCGCCGTCGCTTGCGCCGGATACGCCTATGCCGAGCCCCAGCCGCTGACCCGCGCGGACTGCGCCAAGGCCGGCATGAAGTGGAATGATTCGGCAAATGTATGCGGTGGAGGGGCCGCCGCAGCAGCAGCCGCGACAGCTCCCGGCGCCGCCGTCGCGCCGGAAAAAGAGAAGAAAGCAAAACGCGAGAAAAAGGTGGTGGTCAAGAAAGTAAAGACCGGCCACGGAACCAAGACGGTCACCACTCGCAAGAAGGTCACTCATCCCGCTCATGCCAAGAAGGAGCGGAAGCGCGGCTTCTTTCAGTGGCTGAACGGCAAGAACAAACAGTCCTGAGCCGACAGGGGCGCTGGCACAGTCGAGCGCCCCTTAGATTTGAAATTATTGGTGGGCCCGGGAGGGCTCGAACCTCCAACCAGACGGTTATGAGCCGCCGGCTCTAACCAGTTGAGCTACGGGCCCCGCTTCGCGGCTCACGCCTCATAGCAGACTTCAACTCGCGAGCGAACGGGGTCGAAGGCCGTTGCGCGCGCGCCCCTCCCCGGGTCATTCTCCACCCCGGGCTGGGCTTCTTCCGGAAAGGAATCCGATGACCGCCCTGCTTCGATCCCTCGCCGCTCTTGTTTTGATGTTCGCCGCCGCCTTGCCTAGCCTCGCGCGCGCCGACCACGACAACGACAACAAGCGCATCATCTCTCTCGCCGCCACGGGCTCTATCAAGACAGCGCCGGACAAGGTCGATATCTCGACCGGGGTGACGAGTCAGGCGCCGAGCGCGAAGGACGCGCTCGCCAAGAACAGCGACGCCATGAGCCAGGTGATCGATGCGCTGAAGAGCGAAGGGCTCGACCCGAAGGACATCCAGACCACGAATCTCTCGGTGCAGCCCGTCTATGAAGAGCGGAAGGAGGGTCGCGCCCCCGCCATCATCGCCTATCAGGTGACGAACTCTGTGCGCATCACTGTGCATGACATCGGCAAGCTTGGCGCAATTCTCGACAAGGTCGTGACGTTCGGCGCCAATGATGTCGGCTCGATCGAGTTCGGGGTCTCGGGCCCCGAGGCGCTCAGGGACGAAGCGCGCAAGCAGGCCGTGAGCCAGGCGACCGCCAACGCCAAGCTCTATGCCGAGGCCGTGGGCGGCACGCTCGGCAAGGTGCTCACCATCGCCGAGGATGAAGGGATGGTGGTGACCCGCTACGCGTCCCCTGCCCCCGTGGAAATGGCGGCCAAGGCCCTTCCCATCGAGGCCGGAACCGCGA
>DASZGQ010000019.1:0-13788 GCA_035938735.1 Methyloceanibacter sp. | reverse complement strand
TTTGTGCACTTCCTCCACCACCGCCTCATATGGATGCGGGCCGGTGATGGCGAGCACGTCCGGATGCGCCGCGCGGATTCGTTCGGACTCGACGCCAAGGCAGCCGGTGACGATGACCTTGCCGTTCGCAGCCAGGGCTTCGCCGATGGCGGCGAGCGATTCCTCCTTGGCGCTGTTGAGAAAGCCGCAGGTGTTGACCACGACGGCGTCGGCGCCCTCATAGCTCGCCGACAGCTCGTAGCCTTCGGCGCGAAGCTTGGTGATGATGCGCTCCGAATCAACCAGCGCCTTGGGGCAGCCAAGGCTGACAAAGCCAATCCTTGGCGAGGCTTTCTGGGTGGAAGGTTTCGGCATGGGCGCCCTTATAGGCAAGGGCGGGACGCTTGTCTCCCGCCCTCGTATAAATTCGCTGGGGCGAAGGATGGGGACGGGCAATGCCGAAGCTTGCCGGCGCAATGCTGACGACCCGCAGGGTGGTGGGCTTCTGGCTGCTGTGGGTGCGCGGCGTTTGTGCTGATGCTGTGGGCGGTGTCGCCTGGCCGCACCCTGCAGGACGCGCTGGCGGCAGAGCTCCTGCATGGCACCTCGCCGGCGCTACCAGCTCCGCAATCCCCCGCTCTATGAATGGCTGCTCTGGGGCGTGCAGCAGGTCTTCGGCCCAGGGCCGCTTTTTCCTATCTCGTCCTACGATACAGCCTCATCGCCGCCACCGGCATCCTGTTCTACTTGGCGCTCTTGCGCATGGTTGCGAGCGAGCGCCTCGCCGCCGCGTTCTCCCTCTCGCTCGTGCTGTTCGACTGGTTCGGCTGGGAAATCCATCACAGCGTCTCTCATACGCTGGCGCTGCTCGCCGCAGCACTTGCGCTCTGGATTGCGGCTCTTGCCTATGCTGATCAGGCGACGGCGCGACGGGGGTTTCTCCTCGGCCTGATCATCGGCGTGGTTCTCATGGCCGAATGGAGCTTCCTGCTCGTGGTCCTGAGCCTCGGCGTGGCACTTGCGATGACCCCCGAAACGCGGCGGGTTTATTCGGAGCCGCGCACGCTGCTCGTGCTCGCCGGTGCCGCGCTCCCCATGCTTCCCTTCGCGCTGTGGCTCGCGCACACCGATCCTGGACTCGTCGGGCGCCTGGCTCTCCCTTCCTGGCGCGACTCTTCGCTTGCCCACATGCTGGAGGGAGCCAGCGCTTTTATCACCCGCATCCCGCTCGTGTTCCTTCCCTGGATCGTCTTCGTGCTGCTCTTTGCCTGGCGATTTCCGAAAACCCCGACGACATCCGAGCGAGTTGCTAAAGGCGCTCGGCGTTGCCGCGAGGGCGGGAGACGCGGAGGAAATCACGGGTGCCTGGGCGCGCGTGCCGGCAAGACCTGGCGCCAATCGCCGGGCGTGCCGTTGAACACGTTGCGGTCCACCGACTTCTCGATACCAGGCACGTAACCCGTGGTGGTGAATTGCCAGAACAGCCAGGGCCGATTCGGATAGATCTCCTGCGGCTCGGCGGCGACGGAGCGCAGCCAGAAATTATAGCCGGGGAATTGGCCGTCCAGCACTTCGCGGTGAAAGGTGACATCGGTGTAGATGATCGGGCGCTTGCCGGTGTGGGCCTCCATGACGTCGAGCATGATCTTGATCTTCTCGAGCGCGAGGTTCACCGGAATCCTCTTCGGGCAGGAGCGCGAATGGCCGTTCCATTCGAGATCGAGCACGGGGGGCAGCGCGTCAGGATCGTTCGGCACGTTCAGGATGAACCACAGCGCCTGCTCGTTGGCGGAGCGGCACCAGAACACCATGTGGTAGGCGCCGCGCGGGAGGCCGGCGCGTTTGGCGGCCTGCCAGTTCTGGGCAAATTTCGGGTCGAGATAGTCGCCGCCCTCGGTCGCCTTGATGAAGGCGAATTGCGTGCCGGCGGCACGGACCTTGTCCCAGTCGATGTCGCCCTGCCAGTTGGAGACATCGATGCCCTGCACCGGCATGGCGTGGGCGCGCGCCACACCCCCGCGCGGATCGATGTCGGCAAGGTAGGGCTGGCGCGCCACGACCCCGCCGGCCAAGCCGGCGGAAATAGCCAGAGACAAGGCCACAACCGCCATGCGGCGCAGCGCAGCGACCATGGATGACGACCCCCCGTCCTTCGCGGAACGTGTCCCAATCTCCCGAAATTCTCTGAATTAGCTGGTCAGGGTTAAGATTTCGCGCCGCCCATCGCCCGGCACTGCCGCTTAACGCAATATATTGTCGAGGTCGGGGTCGCGGCTCTTGCCGCTCTCTTGGGGGGGAGACTCCTCGGCGTCGGGCTCCTCCTGATTTGCCGGCGGGTTGGCGTTTTGCGCGCCGGCGCCATCGGTACGATCCTTGCCGATGCGAACCCCGCCAAGCATACGGCCGATGGCCTTGCCCACCGGCTTGCCCTTGAACTTTTTCTGCAGGACGTCGCCGATCTGATTGATCGTCTTCGAGGCCTGCTCCGGGCTTGCGAACATGCCCTTGATCTCGGGCTTGAAGGAGGGATGGTCGAAGGGCCCCTCGATGCGAACGGGAACCGTGAGACCGGCGAGATCGTTCGCCCCGCCTTTACCTTCTGGTCCGGCAACGATCTCGGGTTGGGTGAGAAAATCGAGGCTGCTCGTCACCATGTCCACGGTGCCCCGCGCGGTCATCTTGAGCAGAGGGCTCGTCATCTCGATATCGTGGGTCTCGGCAACGCCGCTTGCGATGTTGAAGGTGCCGCCAAGTGCGCTGAAGGTGGTCTTGGCGCCGGGGCCCTGCTCCAGATTGGGCATCTGCCCAGCGCCCATGCCCTGGATCAGCTCGGTCAAATTGATGCCTTCGATCAAGCCGTCGCTGATGTCGATGCTGCCGCGGCCGGCAAGCGACCGCTTGATCTCTTCACCGCTGCCGCCGGTGCCGTTCAGCTCCAGCGCGACCTTGGCGCGGCCGGCAAGCATGTTGAAGCCGGCGGCGCCGTCAAGCAGCGGTTGCATCGAGACGCCGTCGAGCGAGAGGTTGCCGGTGAAGGTCGGGACCGGCTTGGAGGCGTCGAGGGTGAACTTGCCGGTTCCCTGCCCGTCATAGAGCTGCATGCCGCCCAAAGTGGCGTCGAGCACGCCGTCGCGTAAGGTCAGGCCGAGCGAGGTCGCTCCGATGGTCATGCGGGCGATCTTCGTCTCTTTAACGTTCACATTGACGTCGGCATCGAAGGCGGCCGGCGCGACGTTGGCAGTGGCGGCGCGATCGGCCTTCGGCGACTCAGGCGCCGGTGACTCAGCGGCGGCGCCGTTTTGTGTCTCGGTACCTTGCGGTGCGGCGCCCTCGCTGTCGCCCTTCTCTCCGGCGGAAGCAGACGGCTCGGCAGGTCCGGAGTTGTCCTGCGCCGGTTGACCGGACTGAGGCGAGCCTTGCGGCGCTGCTCGCCTGCCGCCGGCTGCGAAAAATGGGTTCAGATCGAGCGTCTCCAGCAAGAGCGCCGCGCGGACATGAGGCCTCGGGCTGCCCAACGTCACGACCGCCTGGCCTTGTCCGGTGGCATGGCTCAGCGCAAAGCGCCCTTGGGTGAAGGAGATTTCGCCAGCCTGCCAGGTCACATGGCTCGACAGGTCGCCGCTGCCGACCGCGGTCTCGGAAGGCGGCTGCTGGCGCATCCAAGCGAGCAGCGACGGCACCGACTGTGACTTAGCGGTCAAATCGCCTTCGGCGCTGAAGGCGGGCCTGGTGGCGATGGTGCCGCCGAAATTGGCGTTTATCGCTTCGGTATCGAGGGCAAGATCGAGCCTGGCGGGGCGCTGCGCATCGAGATCGGCAAGCGAGGCGAGTTTGAGGTCGAAGCCGACACGCGTGCCCTTCCAGTCGAAGTCGCCCTTGGCGGTCAGCGGATCGACGAGATGGGGCAGGCTCAAATTGGCGTTGATCTTTTCGATGCGCCGTTCCGCGCCGTTTGCGTCATAAATGATGCGCACCGTGCCGTCTTCGATTTGGACGTCGTCGAGCATGATGTCGCGACGCGAGGACCCGCCTGCCGCATCCGCAGCGATGAAGCGTAGCGGCGCTTCGGCTCGCTTTTCGGGGCGCGTGCCAGCGTCCTCCTGCTGCTCCAAGCTGGCGGATTGCTGTTTGAGCCGCACGGTGAATACCGGCCGCTCCATGACCACGCGCTTGGCGTCGACCTCGCGGCTGAACAATTGACCGAAGCTGACATCGAGCGCGAGCCGATCCACCTTGAGGTCGGCGCCGGCCCGGTTCCGTGGATCGACGATCTCGACGTCGGTGAGCACGATATGCGGGCTTGGCATGAGCAGGAGCGAGGTCGAGCCGTTGACTGTCAGCTCGCGGCCGGTCTGTTCCTTCACGCGCGCCGCCACGCGGTCGCGCACCGCGCTGGCCGAGATGAGCATGTTGAAGGCAATAAGCGCGATCACTACCAGGGCGACCACGCCGGCGCCGATCTTGAACAGCAGTTTCATTCGCATCAGCCTCTATCCGCCAAGAGAGCGGACCCAAGGTACGGCAGTGTGACGCCGGGAACGGTGCTCCCGCGCATTCCCGTCTATTTAAGCGCCAGAGCGGAGGACGGGAATGGCCCTAAAGCCACGCCTGGCCATGACGCGGGTGGCGCGCGAGATTAGTCCGAGAAATAAGGTGAGAATAGGCCCGGGACGTGTCGATGACTGGAAGCAGACCTTAGCGCACAAGATGGCGTGATTGTCCCATTCGTAGGGCGAGGAGCGGCGAGCCTCGTCCGGGGTCGTCTTAACCTCCGTCTCGACCAGCCCAGCCCTGGCCGCTTGTCAACAGGAAGCTTGCCTTGTGCCGCGTGGGCGCAATGCCGCACCCGTCATTCAATGCGCAGGAGCCCAGGTACCGCCTTGCTCCCACGTCCCAATAGGTGATGAGCCCGCCCTTCGGCGCCGAGGCGGCGACGACGCTGCCGCCCGCGTCGGCGGACACCGAGCCGATATAGTTTTTAAGCGCGGTTTGCGTCGCCGTAGGCGCCAGCACGATCACCGGCTTGTCGCCGCGAAAAGCGGCAGCTGAACTGCGCCTCGTCGCTGCTCTTTGTCAGCGTAGTGGCGCCGTCGCCATGGAGCAGGTATTCGAGCGCCGGCAGGCCCTGCAGCGCGACACTCTTGCCGGCAAGGCTTGCGGCTTCCGTTACGCTCTGGTCCCGCTTCGTAAGCGCCTCGCGCACTTGGCGGGTGCCGAGGCCCGGGCCAATAGGAAGATACGGTCATACCGCTGCTGCTCGGCCACCGGGCCGAAACGGACGGCCTCAACCATGCTCCAGGCTTCGACCGTGGCGGCAAAGGCCTTCTGCGTGTCCTTCAGCGCTGCGGCAGACGGCTTCTGGCAGAGTGCCGCCACCGATTGGTTCAGCGCTTCGGTGCCCTCCGCGAAATGCGCATAGCCGGGGCAGATGAAGTGCTCGAGCGAAGCTCGCATGGCCGCGTGGTCCGCATCGGCATGGACCGGCGTGGCGACCGCGCAGAGGATCGCGAGCGCTTGTGTTGCCACGATCGCTCTCACAGCGAGTTGACGAAAGCGATCAGGCGCTCCCGATCCTCTTTGGAGAGTTTGGCGAACTTGTCGCGCGACGCCTGGCCCTCGCCACCGTGCCATAGGATGGCTTCGGTGAGGCTGCGGGCGCGCCGTCGTGCAAGACTAGCGAGAGCAACCGGCCGTGTAAGCGAAGACATCCGCATCATCATCACTCCCTCAAACGTTTGCATCTAGGGGCCTGCGCCCCTCTCCCGATGTGAAGTGGGAAGAAGGGCGCGACGGTCCTTTGGGCTTCACGTCCGCGGACCGCCGCGAGGTTGAGAACGAGGAAGCGCTTCCGGGGGTCGCCGAATGCGCCTCGGGGTCTCCATCTCAAGAGCCGGAATCCTTGCAAAAAGCCTAGCTCACGGGCTAACATGCACGTAGTGAAATCTTTTCAGTAGAATTATTTCAAACCATGCATCTGAAAGAGGTCGACGCCAACCTCCTCGTCATCCTCGACGCGCTGCTCGTGGACGCCAGCGTCACGCGCGCCGCCGAGCGCCTTGGCCGAAGCGCGTCTGCCATCAGCCATGCCCTTGCCAAGCTCCGCGAAATCTTCGCCGACGAGCTGTTCGTTCGCGCTGGCCAGCGCCTTGTGCCCACGGCCAAGGCGCAAGAGCTTGCTCCCACCGTCCATGTGATTCTCGCCGGCATGGAGAGTCTGCTGCGCCCGGCCAAGCCGTTCGATCCACGCGACGCGGAGCGCGATTTTGCGATGACTGCGAGCGAGGTCGGCGATCTGATTCTGGTGCAGCCGCTGAGGCGACGGCTCGAGAGGCTCGCGCCGTTGGTGCGCGTCGGGTGGATGCCAGGCCAGGGCGAGGAAACCATCGACGCGCTCCGGCAGGGGCGCTGCCATTTCGCCATCGACATCGAAGCGATGCCGCTGCCGGCCCCGGACATCCGCGTGCTCAAGCTCTATGACGACCGCCTCGCCACGGTCGCGAGATCGGGTCATCCTTTGAGCGAGCAGGAGCCCGACGCAGAAACCTTCGCCGGGAGCGACCATATCATGGTGAGCGGGCTTCCCACCGTCGCGCTGCTCGACCGTGAGCTCGCCGAGCTTAGGCTCACCTGCTCCATCTCGGCGCTGGTCCCTTCAGTGCTCGCCGGGCTTCTTCTCATGTTGAACAGCGATGCGCTGCTCACTCTTCCTGCCTCCTTGGCGTCGATCCTGGAGAACCAGTTCGCGCTTGCGCTCGTGAAGCTCCCGATCGAGGAGGTGTCCTTTCCGGTGCGCCTGCTCTGGCATTCGAGCTATGATCGTGACGAATGCCACAACTGGGTGCGCGATGAGATCGCGGCACTTGCCCGAGAGAGCCGCAAGGCTGCGTGACCTGGCGTTATAGCGGGGCGACGATACTGACGTTGAGACCTGCCCTGCTGTTCCCGACCCTGCTCTTCGCCGTAGTGTTTGCCTGGGGTCCAACTGCGCTGATGGCGGCTGAGCCAAGCGCCATCGAGCACGACCTTGCCATTAGCGTGCAAGGGGAAGAGAAGCGCGTCAGCCTCGACTCAAGCACTTGCTTTGCTCAACGTTTCGTCCGTCAGCATCGCGCTGATCGATGAGGGGCGCATTGCGTTCGCTCGCGCCTATGGCAAGGACGCGACGCCGGATACGCCTTATCAGGCCGCTTCGCTCTCCAAGTTTGTCGCCGCGATCGGCGCCATGCCGCTCGTCGAGGCGGGCTCGCTCGAGCTCGGTGAGGACGTGAATGCGAAGCTCACCTCGTGGCACGTGCCGAGCAATGAATTCGACGCGACGCACAAGGTCGCTTTGCGCGGGCTGCTCAGCATGACTGGCGGCATCGGTGTGCCCGGCTTCCTCGGCTACGAGGTCGGCGCACCCATACCTAAGCTGACCGAGGTGCTGAACGGCGCGCCGCCGGCCAATTCCCCGCCCGTCTCCGTCATCGCCATTCCCGGAAGCGCCTATCACTATTCCGGCGGCGGCTATGAGATCGTCGAAGCGCTGATGTCGGACGCGACGTGAAAGCCCTTCCCGCGACTGATGCAAGACCTCGTGCTCGATCCTATAGGCATGACCGCGAGCAGCTTCGAGCAGCCGCCGAGTGCGGCGCTGGCATCAAGAGCGGCGAGCGGGCATTTCAGCGACTGCGCCGGGCTTCCGAGACGTTGGAATATTTTCCCCGAGCATGCCGCGGCCGGACTCTGGTCGACGCCGACCGACTTGGCCAAACTCCTAGTGCAGCTTGCCGATACCTGGCAGGGCCTGACCTCGATCTTCCTTCGCCGCCAGACCCTGCAGGAGATGCTGACACCCCAGAACGGCGGGCCTTACGGGCTTGGCGCCGCGGTCGCGGGCGATGGTTCCTCCCTCGTACTCATGAAACGGGGCCAAAACGTTGGCTATCAGGGCTACCTGGTCCTTTACCCGGCGAGCGGTCAGGGCCTGGTGGTGATGAGCAATTCCGACAATGGCTCGAAGCTTGCCGAGGCGCTGATTAAGCGAGCTGCCGAAGCGTATACTGGCCAGACCTGCCGCCGCTCGCCGACTGACTGGGCAGCAACCCCCTCGCTTCTGTCACAAAGCGCGACTACATTATAGCCACGTCCCGCCGCGCCGAGGGCGGGCTCGGGAGGAAGTCAATGCTTGCATGGTTCCGCGCTGGCCTCGTCGCCGCGCTGTTCGTATTTGTCACCGCTCCCCTCACCCCAGTCCAATCCGCCGATAAGACGTTTCAAGATCCCGCTCTCGACGACGAGGCGATCAAGCTTGAGGCGGACCTCAAGGACGAGGCTGGTACTGTCGCGAAGCCGGTCATCGCGCTCAAGAAGGACGCCGACGCGGCGATCAAGAAAAACGACATCGAGACGGCCGTCAACATCTACGTCCAGATCGTCACGGTCGCGCCTAACGACTCACAAGCCTGGCGGCGGCTCGCCGATCTCTGGCTCAAGATTCCTCCCACCGATGAGGACGACGGAACCACGCGCTACGAGCGCGCGACCTTTGCGTCCTATATGGCCTATCAGCGCGCAATGACCGCGACGGAAGAGGCCGACGACCTCGTCATGCTCGCCAACGCGTATGGCAAGCGCACCGAATGGCGTCCCGCGCTGAATGCTCTTGCTCTCGCGCTCAAACTGCATCAAACGCCGGAGCTGAAAACCACCTATGACAGTTTGCGCGAGAAATACGGCTTCCGCGTCTCGAACTACAGCGTCGATTCCGACGCGGCCTCTCCCCGCGCTTGTTTCCAATTCAGCGAGAGCTTGCTGAAGCGCACCGACTTCTCGCCTTACGTGGCGGTCGCCGGCCAAGACAAGCCCGCGCTCTCCGTCGACGACCAGCAGCTCTGCGTCGAGGGGCTGCAGCACGGCGAAAGCTATGCAATCACGCTGCGTGAAGGCTTGCCCTCCACCGTCGGCGAAAATCTGCTTAAGACGGCGGACTTCAATATCTATGTGCACGACCGCAGCCCCTTCGTACGGCTTGTTGGCAAGGCCTATGTACTGCCGAAGACCGGTCAGCAGGGCATTCCGCTCGTCAGCGTCAATACCGACACCCTCAAGGTGACGATCTACCGCATCGGCGACCGCAATCTGATCGACTCGGTGCTCAGCAGTGATTTTCAACGCAACCTCACCGGCTACACCCTGAACGACATCGCCGATCAAAAGGGGCAACAGGTCTGGACCGGCGAGCTCGCGGTCGAGAAGGAGCTCAACACCGAGATCACCACCAACTTTCCGGTGAACGAGGCGGTGCCGTCGCTCTCGCCTGGCGTCTACGTGCTCTCCACCGTGCCCGGCAATCTCAAGGAGGAAGAGTACAACGAGCGCGCCAGCCAGTGGTTCATCGTCTCAGACCTGGGGCTTACCACCTATTCTGGGGCGGACGGCATCCATGCCTTCGTCAATTCGCTCGCCACGACCGCAGCGGTGGGCGGCGTCGAGCTCCGCTTGCTTGCCCACAACAACGAGGTCCTCGCCGTCAAGACCACGGACGAGAACGGCCGCGCGGCCTTCGAGCCTGGGCTATCCCGCGGAGAAGGCGGTCTTGAGCCCGCCTTGCTGATCGCCTCCCAACCCTCTGGCGGCTACGCATTCTTGAACCTGAAGCAGACGCCCTTCGATCTCACTGATCGCGGCGTTGCTGGCCGCGACGCTCCGCAGGGCCTCGATGCATATGTCTTCACCGAGCGCGGCGTTTACCGCACCGGCGAGACGGTGCATGTCACGGCGCTTCTGCGCAACGCGGTGAGCATCGCCGTCCCTGTTGTGCCGCTGACCCTCGTGGTCACGCGTTCCGACGGCGTGGAGTATCGCCGGACCGTGGTTTCCGACCAGGGCATTGGCGGACGCTCGCTCGATGTGCAGATCATTTCCTCGGCGCCGACCGGAACCTGGCGCGTCGCCGCCTTTACCGATCCGAAGCGCCCGGCAATCGGCGAGGCGACCTTCCTGGTCGAGGACTACGTGCCGGATCGGCTCGAGTTCGACCTAACCACGACAGCGACCAGCATCT
This sequence comes from Methyloceanibacter sp., assembly GCA_035938735.1. GTDB lineage: Bacteria > Pseudomonadota > Alphaproteobacteria > Rhizobiales > Methyloligellaceae > Methyloceanibacter. The sequence continues at coordinate 3,764 of DASZGQ010000019.1, read as the reverse complement.
CGCCGACCTCGCCCGCCAAGATCAGCGTCGACGGCCGCTTCCTCTACGGCGCCCCTGCCTCGGGACTTACCCTCGACGGCGAGATCAATATCGCCAAGGTGACGGAGCTGCCGGGATTTGCCGGCCATGTGTTCGGCCTCGACGAAGCCAGCGACGCCGAGCATGAGTCCGACACCATTCCGCTAGCCGACCTGCCTGAAACCGACAGCGCCGGCAAAGCCACTTTCACCGCCACGCTCGACAAGGTCCCCGCCTCAACGCGGCCGCTCCAAGCAGAGATCGTCGTGCGCATGGCGGAGGACGGCGGCCGCGCGGTCGAGCGCAAGCTCACGCTGCCCATCACGCCCTCCGCACCGTTGATCGGCGTGAAGCCGCTCTTCACCGGCAAGTCGCTCGGCGATTCCGATACCGCGACTTTCGACGTGGTCATGGTGGCGCCGGACGGCAAGGCGGTGGCCAAGAATGGTTTGCACTGGCAGCTGTTGCGCGTCGATTCCAAATATCAGTGGTATCGCAACGAGGGTTATTGGCAGTACGAGCCGGTCAAGGTCACGCGCCGCGTGGCCGACGGCACCATTGACGTTTCGGCCGACAAGCCTGGCCACATCTCCGTGCCCGTGACCTGGGGCCGCTACCGACTGGAGGTGTCGACAGCAGACCCGCAAGGGCCGGAGACGGTCTTCGGCTTCGACTCCGGCTGGTATGCGGAAGCGAGCGCCGACACGCCTGATCTGCTCGAGATCGCGCTCGATAAGCCGGAATACCGCCCCGGCGACAGCATGACCGTGGCGGTGACAGCGCGGAGCGCCGGCGAAGTGACACTCGCCGTCATCGGCGACAAGCTTCTTTCCACCACCACGGCGCATGTCGAGCCCGGCACCGCCAAGCTGCAAGTCCCTGTGGGGGAAGATTGGGGCACCGGAGCCTATGTACTCGCTACCTTGCGGCGTCCGCTCGACGTCGAAGCCAAGCGCATGCCGGGCCGGGCCATTGGGGTGCAGTGGTTTGCCATCGACAAGGCTGCCCATGCTCTGGGCGTCGCCCTTGCCCTGCCTGATCACATACGGCCCGAGACCACACTTCGCGTGCCGATCAAGCTTGCCGGGCTTACCCCCGGCGATGAGGCCCGCGTCGTGGTGTCGTCGGTCGATGTCGGCATCCTCAATCTTACCAATTACAAGGCGCCGGCGCCGGACGACTATTATCTCGGCCAGCGCAAGCTCTCGACCGAGATCCGCGATCTTTACGGCCAGCTGATCGACGGCATGCAGGGCACCAAGGGGCAGATCCGCAGCGGCGGTGACTCCGGCGAAGGCGAACTGCAAGGAAGCCCGCCGACCCAAGCGCCGTTAGCGCTCTACTCCGGCATCGTCACTGTCGGCCCCGACGGAACAGTCGAGACGAGCTTCGAAATCCCGGCCTTTGCCGGCACCGTCAGGGTGATGGCCGTCGCCTGGAGCAAGGACAAGGTCGGCCACGCCTCTGGTGATGTGATCGTGCGCGATCCGGTGGTGGTCACCGCCACGCTGCCGCGCTTTCTGCTCTTGGGCGATAAGAGCACCATCAGGCTCGACCTCGACAACGTCGAAGGCGAGACCGGGAACTACCAGGTGGCGGTCAAAGCGGATGGTCCTTTCAGCCTCGCTGACGCCACCAAGACCATTGCGCTCGACGCCAAGAAGCGCGGAGCCTTGAGCCTCCCGGTGGAAGCCAAGGGCGTTGGCACCGGCACGGTGACGGTGAGCGTCGACGGTCCCGGAGACTTTGCGCTTGAGCGCCAATACGCGTTGGGCGTGCAGACCTCCACCCAGATCCTGGCGCGGCGCACGGTGAAGCCGCTTACGCCAGGTCAGACGCTGACCTTGAACGGCGAACTCTTCGCCGACCTCGTGCCCGGCACCGGAAGGCTGGCGCTCTCTGTCACGCCGTCTGCCGCGCTCGACGTGGCGAGCCTCCTGCAAGCGCTTGACCGCTATCCGCTCGGCTGCACCGAGCAGATCGTGAGCCGGGCGCTGCCACTGCTCTATGCCAATGAGCTCTCGGTCAATCTGCACCTCGCCGTCGACACCGGCCTTGACCAGCGCATCGCCGATGCGATCGAGACGGTGCTTGCCCGTCAAGGATCTGAAGGTGCCTTCGGCCTCTGGTCGCCGGGAGGCGAGGATCCCTGGCTCGACGCCTACGTGACGGACTTCCTCACCCGCGCCCGGGCCCGTGGCTTCTCGGTTCCGGACGAGACCTTCAATCTCGCCATCGACCGCTTGCGCAACTATGTGAGCACGGCGCCCGAGCCTGCGACCGACGGTGGGCTTGCCCTCGCCTATGCGCTCTATGTGCTGGCGCGGAACGGCGTGGCGCCAGTTGGCGATGTCCGTTACCTCGCTGACGCCAAGATCAATGATCTCAAGACCGCGACGGCAAAGGCCGAGATCGGCGCCGCGCTCGCCATGCTCGGCGACCGCATCCGCGCCGAGAAGGTGTTCGATATAGCCGTGGGCTCGCTTGCCAAGCAACCAACGATCGAGATCGGCCGAACCGACTACGGCTCTCTGTTGCGCGATGCCGCCGCGGTGGTGACGCTTGCGGCGGAAGGCGATGCGGCAAAGCCGATCTTGGTCAGCGCCACTCTGCGCGTTGACGCGGCCCGCAATCTCGTGGACCGGGCCTCGACGCAGGAAGACGCCTGGCTTGTGCTCGCGGCTCGCGCGCTCGGCAAGCAGGGCGTCAGCCTTAACGTGGGTGAGGGCGCCCAAACCGGTCCCTATTACGCCACCTACGATCAGGCTGACATCGAGCAGAGCTCGGTGACGGTGGCAAATACCGGCGATACGCCGGTCGACGCCGTGGTGACGGTGAGCGGCTCACCGACGACGCCGGAGCCCGCCGCCGATCACGGCTTCAAGATCGAGCGAAGCTTCCACACTCTTGACGGTGCCGACGCGGATGTGACCTACGCCAAGCAAAATCAGCGGTTCGTTGTCCTGCTCAAGGTCACCGACGCGCAGCCTCAATTTGCGCGAGTGGCGCTGCTCGATTACCTGCCGGCAGGGTTCGAGATCGACAATCCGCAGCTCGTATCGTCGGGCGATACCGGGACGCTCGACTGGATCGAGAACGCGGGAACGCCCGTGCATACAGAGTTCCGCGACGATCGCTTTACCGCTGCCTTCGATCGCACGAGTTCCGATCCTGCCGTGTTCACCGTGGCCTATGTGGTGCGCGCGGTGTCGCCGGGAGAATATGTGCTGCCGCAAGCCGAGGTGGGGGACATGTACCGTCCCGATCGTTTCGGCCGGACCGGCACCGGCACCGTCAGCGTGCAGGCCGCCAAATGAACCAGCGATCCACGCCCTCCTCTCCCCGCTGGAGAGAGGACGGTGCGCTCAGCGCGCCGGGTGAGAGGGACACGTCTCCTCACGGCGCCGACCCGCTTCACCCCGGCCCCCTCTCCACCGGAGAGAGGGAGAAATGGCGCCGGCGTTCGATCCATACGGCGATCGCTCTCGCCACCATCGCCTGCGTCGCGGTGGGTGGGCTGTGGGGACTGGTCGACAGTTTCGGTCCGGTGCCGCTCGGCCGCGACCTCGAGCTGTCCAAGACCGTGCTCGACCACAATGGCCGCCTGCTCAGGTCCTACGTCACGAGCCAGGGCCGGTGGCGGCTGCCGGCGACGCGCGAGCAGGTCGATCCGCGCTATCTCGACGTGCTGCTCGCCTATGAGGACAAGCGCTTCTGGAGGCATCACGGTGTCGATCCACTCGCCT